>DATEOM010000021.1:0-2585 GCA_035274105.1 Microbacterium sp. | reverse complement strand
TGGGGGAGCGCGCTCGCCCTCGCCTACGCCGAATCGCACCCGCAGGCGGTCACCGAGATCGTGCTGCGGGGCATCTTCACGCTGCGCCGCCACGAGCTGGAGTGGTTCTACGAGGGGGGCGCAGCATCCATCGTCCCGGATCTGTGGGAAGACTTCATCGCGCCCATCCCGATCCTCGAGCGCTCGCAGCTCATGGAGGCGTACCACCGCCGGCTCGCCGACCCCGACCCCGCCGTGCACGTGCCGGCGGCCGTCGCGTGGTCGCGCTGGGAGGCCGCGAACCTCACGCTGCTGCCCGACGCCGAGCTCATCGAGGCGATGACCGAGCCGAAGGCGGCGGTCGCGTTCGCGCGCATCGAGAACCACTACTTCCTGCACGGCGGCTGGTTCGAGCCCCAGCAGCTGATCGCGAACGTCGGTCGCATCCGCGGCATCCCCGCCGTCATCGTGCAGGGCCGCTACGACGTCTGCACCCCCGCCATGACCGCGTGGGACCTGCACCGCGCGTGGCCCGAGGCCGACTTCGTGATGATCCCGGATGCTGCGCACGCGGCGTCCGAGCCGGGCATCGCGTCCGCGCTGCGCGCCGCGACGGACCGCTTCGCGCACGCTCCGGTCGAAAAGCCCGACGCCGTCGAGGCGACCGGGAAGCCCGAGTCCGAAGCTGAGGTCGAGGAGCCCGACGCCGTCGAGGCGACCGGGAATCCCGAGTCCGGCGGGGAGCCGGAGGCCCACGGCGGGCCCGAAGCCCACGAGGAGCCCGAGGGCGCCGAGACGGCCGAGGAGCCGGACGCCTGCGAGGAGCCCGAGGACGCCGAAGCGGCCGAGGAGCCCGACGCCGGCGAGGAGCCCGAGGAGTCCCAGGGCCTCGCGGAGCCCGCACCCGACGCCGGCGAGGAGCCCGAGGGGACGCTCGACGAGGCGGGGGCGCACGCGGAGCGACACGACGAGCCTGCTCCGGACCGGCCTGACGAGCCCGAGGCCGACCTCGACCTTGATGACCCGACCGACCCCGAGGACCCGCCGGCCGCCGGGCCGGAGCTCCGCCGCGAGCGCAACGGCAAGCGGTCGAAGAAGCACAGGGACACCGCCGACCTCTGACTCGAGGTGCCCCACCTGTTTCCCGCTCGTTGAGCGAGCGAGGAACGAGCGAGTCGAAACGCCTGAGCGCTCCGCACACCTCGTGCACCACCGGGCAACGCCCAGCCGCCCACTGGTAGGGTGGAACCCTTGCAGCGCATTCCTGCGCTTCTCGCGTCGTAGAACGCTTCCCTCGCGCCGGCATCCGGACCCCGATCCGAAGAACCGCGCTGACATCTTTCGTACGGCGACCCGCGGGCGAGATACGCCCCGGCCACCGACAGGGCACTCGCGTGCCCAGAGAACATCCCCTCATGACCGAAACCTCGTTCGGCGCGCTCGGCGTGCCGCAGCCCCTCGTCGACGCGCTCGCCGCGGGCGGCAAGACCACCGCGTTCCCGATCCAGGTCGACACGCTCCCCGACACGCTCGCCGGCCGCGACGTGCTGGGTCGCGGAAAGACCGGCTCGGGCAAGACCCTGGCCTTCTCGATCCCCATGGCCGCGCGCCTCGGCGGCAAGCTCGCCGGCGGCAACCGCCGCAAGGGGCGTCCGCTCGGCCTCGTGCTCGCGCCGACGCGCGAGCTCGCGACGCAGATCGACGCGACCCTCGCGCCGCTCGCCAAGGCGTACGGACTGACGACCACCACGATCTTCGGCGGCGTGAACCAGAACCGCCAGGTGAACGCCCTCAACGCCGGCGTCGACATCGTCGTGGCGTGCCCCGGCCGCCTCGAGGACCTCATGAAGCAGGGCTTCGTGCACCTCGACGCCGTCGAGATCACCGTCATCGACGAGGCCGACCACATGGCCGACCTCGGCTTCCTGCCCGGCGTCACGCGCATCCTCAACGCCACTCCGTCGGGCGGCCAGCGCCTGCTCTTCAGCGCGACCCTCGACAACGGGGTCGACAAGCTCGTGAACCGCTTCCTGCAGAACGAGGTGCTGCACTCCGTCGACGAGGCGCACTCGCCCGTCGCCGCGATGACGCACCACGTCTTCACGCTCGCCGACGCCGACGCCAAGAAGGACGTCGTCAAGGCGCTCGCCTCGGGCATGGGCCGCCGCATCCTGTTCATGCGCACCAAGCACCAGGCCAAGAAGCTCGCGAAGCAGCTCACCGGCCAGGGCATCCCGGCCGTCGACCTGCACGGCAACCTGTCGCAGGCGGCCCGCGACCGCAACCTCGCGGCGTTCTCGTCGGGCGCCGTCAAGGTGCTCGTGGCGACGGATGTCGCGGCCCGCGGCGTGCATGTCGACGACGTCGAGCTCGTCATCCACGTCGACCCGCCGACCGAGCACAAGGCGTACCTGCACCGCTCCGGCCGCACGGCTCGCGCCGGCGCCGAGGGTGCCGTCGTCACCCTCGTGCTTCCCGAGCAGAAGCGCGACGTGTCGCAGCTGCTGCGCAAGGCCGCCATCTCGGTCGAGCCCGTCGCCGTCACGGCGACCTCGCCCGAGGTCGTCGAGCTCGTCGGCCAGGTCGCCCCGTACGTGAAGCCGGTC
>DATEOM010000020.1:0-12927 GCA_035274105.1 Microbacterium sp. | reverse complement strand
AGGGCCGGCCGTCGTGGCTCGACATCGAGCAGCTCTACAGCGTGCACCGCGACGGCATGCGGCGGGAGGCATCCGCTCTCGATCTGAACCGGTTCGTGCGCGTGGCCGACGCCCTCCACCGCCGCTACGGCTGGGACGTCGGCAACTGATGCGAGAAGGCCCGATCACGGAAGTGATCGGGCCTTCTGCAGTGGTGGGCGATACCAGACTCGAACTGATGACCTCTTCCGTGTGAAGGAAGCGCGCTACCAACTGCGCCAATCGCCCGTTCCCCGAGGGGGACGAGTACCAACCTTACCGGATGCAGGAGGGTGCCTCGAACCACAGCGGTGTGACACGCGCGGGGTGCACTCGGTTTTGCAGGACGCCCAGGATCGGTTAGAGTCTTTCAAGTGCCCGGGTGAACAACCCGGGAACGAAATGCGGATGTAGCGCAGTTGGTAGCGCATCACCTTGCCAAGGTGAGGGTCGCGAGTTCGAGTCTCGTCATCCGCTCGAGTGCAGGGGTCTCCTTCGAGGAGATCACGGCACGTGGGGTCAAACCACACGCGGTGGCGTGGCCGAGCGGCTAGGCACCGGCCTGCAAAGCCGTTTACACGGGTTCGAATCCCGTCGCCACCTCCACTCGAACTGAATAGCCCACACGGGCGCGATTGGCGCAGCGGTAGCGCGCTTCCCTGACACGGAAGAGGTCACTGGTTCGATCCCAGTATCGCGCACCACCTGAAACCCCCGGTTCGCCGGGGGTTTTGTCATTCCCGCGGATCAGCGCACCTGCTGCGCCGGATACACGTCGCGGATCCGCTCCTGGAAGAACCTGCCGGCGCTGTCGGCCTCGCGGAGCGCGCGGTGCACCGACGGCGGCACCGCGAAATAGCGATACACATCGCCGGACGTGAACTCGAGTTCGAGCACGGCCGTGTCGGCGTCGTAGCCCGCCGACGCGATCGCCGCGGATTCGAGTCGGTGTCGTCGCACCGCTTCAGGCTACGCCGGGTCACGGGATGCGTTCGGCGAGACGCCCGGTCAGGCGTTCAGCTCGGCGAGGACCCTCGGGTACACATCGATGTGCGCACGCGCGCCGAGGAAGACGTCGGCGTGGCCGTACCCCCGGAGCACGGTGAGCGAGTGCCGGCCCGGCTGATGCCGTTCCAGGTACGCATGGGTCTTCTTCTGGCTCTCGGGCAGGAACACACGGTTCTCCGCTCCCGCGAACAGGGCGAACCTGGCCTGCGTCTGCGGCGCCGCTGTCGCGAACCTCGGAGGGAGTCCGCCCTTCGCGCGGATGGACACGAGCCGGCCCGCCCGGTCGGCGGCGGCGAGCTGCGCGTAGAAGCTCATCGGCACGCGGCCGAATTCGGTCGCGACCCAGTCGTGGGTCGCGGCATCCAGATTCGCGTGCCGCCAGAGCGCGGGATGCCCGGATCCGAGCGCGAAGCTCGCCATGTTGCAGCTCGCGTTGCCGCACTCGGCGTGCCACACCCGCACCGCGTTGCGGGTCACGCGGGGGATCGCGCCCTCGGGGCCGTCGCGCCAGGCGACGTCGACGTACGACTGGGTGCGCTGCATGAGGGGACGCAGCGTGTGCAGCTTCACCCGCGCGAACGGCGGCATCACCGGATGCAGCGACACGCCGTTCGACACGATCACGTCGACCTCGGGCACGAGCCCGCTCACCGCCGCCATGCTGAGGGCCGTCGACCCCTGGCAGTGCGCCACCGCTCTCAGGGAGGAAGCGCCGGTCACCGCGAGCACGTGGCGGACGCCGGCCGGGATGTCGTGCAGCGCGACGTCGTCGAGCGTCCACGGCCGCGGGTCGAGGTCGGTCGAGCCGCGCCAGTTGAGCATCCAGACGTCCCAGCCGTCGTCGAGGAGCACGTCGACGAGGGTGCGGGCGACCGGAGGCCGGAACGACTCCGCCCTCATCGCCACGCCGTGCAGCAGCAGAACCGGGCCCTTCGTGGGTTCGGTGTCGGTGCGCACCCGGATGAGGGTGATCGCGACGCCGTCGCCGGCGTCGATGAAGTGGACCTCGTCGCGATGCCGGAACCGTGCCGTCGCCCTCACGATCGGTCCTCCGGCGCGGGCGCCGACGGTGCCGCTGCGGGGACGGCGCCGGGTGCGGGCGGCCGCGGGCGCAGGTAGACGTCTTTCATCGATCCGGCGAAGAACGCGCCGAACCGCGTGATCGACCGCAGCGGACCCGACCCCGACCCGCGGAACGTCGTCAGCTGGCGGGCGAAATCGAGAGGCAGGATGCGCAGGATGCCGGCGCCGATCACGTCGGCCGGAGAATCCTGCGCGCCGTTCTCGCCCGGCGGGACATGCCCGCGCATCAGGGTGATGTACAGGGTGGACGTATCGGTCCACATGTCGAACCCGCGGTCGTTGCGCACGGTCTTGAAGCCGTACATCGTGAGCGGCTGCCCCGATATGTCGCTGAACCACAGCCGGTAGCGCATCTCGCGGGTCAGCGCGGCGTCGCCCGCCACGAAGAGGTTGGCCCAGCCGCGCTGCACCGGCAGCGTGCCGCCCAGCAGATCGCAGTCCACGTGCCCCTCGGCGAGCGCGGTGTGGTCCTCGCCGGCCGCGAAACGCTCCACGTCCGGCGCGGTGATCGTGAGCTGGAACATGAAGCGCTGCGCGAGCTGGCGCCCGAGCTCCCAGCCTGCGAGGGGATCGGTCTCGCCGAGGGCGAGATGACCCTTCATCTTCTCGGTGAACTCCATGCCGCGCCCCGCGATCGGGTCCGCGGGCGCCTCGACGACCTCCGCCGACGCCGGCGGGGCGGCCCTGCGCCGCCGGCGGGGCTTCGGCTTCTCGAGGACGTGTTCGAGGGCCCGGTCGGCCATCGCCGCGATCGTGAGCGAGGGGTTGGGGCCCACGGGGCCGGGCACGGCGGACCCGTCCACGACGAACAGCCCGGGGTGGCCGAACGACTCGCCCCAGCTGTCGACCACGCCCTCCTGCGGTGCGCGGCCCATCGGCGAGCCGCCCAGCGGGTGGACTGTGACGACGCGCTTGGTCCACCACAGCGGGTTGTCGCGGAACTTTCCGCCGAGCGCCTCGGTGATGCCCTGCATCGTCTCGCGCATGGAGTCGAAGTACGCCTTGCTGGTCGCGGTCGTCCACTCCACGTCGATCTCGCCGTCGACCAGGGTGATGCGCCCGTCGGGCGTGTCCCGGCCCATGCCGAGCAGGGGGAGCGAGCTGGAGGTCAGCCGGCCCTGCCCGACGAGCTTGGCCACCTCGGCGGAGATGGTCGACTCGTTCTTGTTGATCAGCCGGTGCGCGACCATCTGCGAGACGACGCTCGCCGCGCGCCGCATCGACGCGGTCACCTGAGCCGTCTCGACGAGCCAGCTGGTGAACTCGGGGAAGCCGGCCTCCTGCACGTAGTACCCGCGGCCCTGACCCTCCTCGTCCAGTCCATCGGGCTTGCGGATCGCGGTCGTGATCACCGGGCCGTACGCCGGGTCGATCATGCGCGTGTGCCCGGCCTCGGTCGTCGACTGGGCGCCGAAGCAGAAGGTGAGCAGGTCGCCGTTGCCGCTGAACCGGGTGCCCAGCGCACGCCCGAGCGCGGGCAGCGCGACGCGGTTGCGCAGCAGGAGCGCGGTCGTGCCGAACGTGCCCGCACCCAGGAACAGCTGATCGCAGGTGATCCTCAGGTGTGTGCGCTCGTGACGGCCGCTCGCGTCGGGTTCGCCGTAGCGGACGTAGCGCACCTCGTAGCCGCCGCCGTCGAGCGGCGTCACGCCGTAGACCTCGCACAGGGTGCGCAGGTCGGCCCCGTGCGCGGCCGCGGCGGACAGGTAGTTGTGGTCGAGCGTGTTCTTCGACCCCTCGTTGCAGCCGATGTCGCACTCGCCGCACAGCCGGCACGTGAGGCGCGTCGCGTTGTGCAGGTTGCCGTAGGCGGGCGTGTCGATCACCTGCTTGGGGATCGCCTCGGCGCCGGGCCGCGACGAGAACGACACGGCGAGCGGGGGCGAGAACGCCTGCAGCCCCATCGTGTCGGCGGCGTCACGAAGCGCACGCGCCTTGGGGAGGTCGGGGTAGGGATTCGGCACCGGCGTCATCATCGCCTCGACGGCGTCGTAGTGCCGATCGAGGTCGTTCCGGCCGATGGGCCAGTGCTCGTAGCCGCCGCCCGGCAGCGGAGAGTCATGCACGAACCATCGTTCGTCCTTGCGCAGCAGCACGTTCGCGTAGATGAGCGAGCCGCCCCCGAGGCCGGCCGACACGATGCCCTCGAGCTTGCGGAACGACCGTACGTCGAAGAGGCCGAGCAGCTCTTCCTTCGGCTCCCAGAACGCCTTGCTCATCTCGTACGGGTTGCGCGCGAAGCTGCCAGGGGGGTACGCGCGTCCTCGCTCGAGCACGACGACGGACCGGCCCGCCTCGGCGAGCCGGTAGGCGCTGACGGATGCCCCGAACCCGGAGCCGACGACGACCGCGTCGACGTGCTCGTCCGCCGGCATGTCAGGCCACCTCGCGACGGCGCGCGGCGGACATCGGGGCGTTCTCGTGCTGCGTACGGATCATCGACTCCCTCTCTGCGGAGCTCGGCGACACACTCGGTGGAGACGGTCGTACACCGGAGGAGTCCGACGCGCCGCAGCAGATACGTTGCGCCCGGACCGCCCCCCGGCACTCAAACTAGTGATCCCGATGACGGCGCCGCAACGGAGCCGCGCCCGCCGATCGCGCCCGCCGATCGCGCCCGCGCGAAGGTCTCCCTGAACTTCCCCGGGTCCGATGTACGAACGATGGCCCGTGCATGCTCTCTTCACTATGATTCGGGCAGATCCACGGACCTGCCCTGCCGCATCGACCGCCGGCCACGAGGAGACCCACGGTGCTCAGACGCTTCTATGCACGGATCAACAGCACGAGGCCGTGGTACCGGCTCCCGTTCCTCCTCGGTCTGTTCAACCTCATAGCGCTGCGTGAGGAACTGCGGGAGGACAACCTCGTCGACACCCGCACGCCGGGCGGCGCGGGCCGCACTCCCGGCGTGACCCCCACCACGGCCGGGGAGGAGCGACGGCGATTCCGCACCGCGGACGGCTCGTACAACGATCTGAGCGATCCCGACATGGGCCGGGCGGGCACACGGTTCGCGCGCAACGTGCCACTGGCGAACGCGTGGCCGGCACAGGGCGACGAGCTCATGACGCCCAATCCCCGCGAGATCAGCCGCACCCTGATGCGGCGCGAGACGTTCACCCCGGCGACCTCGATCAACCTCCTCGCCGCCGCGTGGATCCAGTTCCAGACGCACGACTGGTTCGCGCACGGACGGGAGCCCGCCGACGTCATCGAGATCGACGTCGCCGATGGCGACGACTGGTTCGAGACCCCGATGCGGATCCCGCGCACGAAGGCGGACGACACCCGCACCGACGCCGACAGGGACCTGCCCCCGACGTTCATCAACAACAACTCGCACTGGTGGGACGCGTCATCCATCTACGGCAGCACCGCCGAGCGACGCGAGCAGGTGCGCAGCCACGTGGACGGCAAGCTCGTGCTCAAGGACGGGAACCTGCCGCTCGACCCGGCGACGGGCGTCGCGCTCACGGGGTTCAGCGAGAACTGGTGGGTGGGCCTGGGCCTGCTGCACACCCTCTTCACGCTCGAGCACAACGCGATCTGCGACCGGCTGAAGAAGGACTATCCGGGGATGACCGAGGACGAGCTCTTCGGCACCGCGCAGCTGGTCGTCTCGGCGCTCCTCGCCAAGATCCACACGGTGGAGTGGACGCCCGCGATCATCGCGCACCCCGTGCTCAAGGTCGCGATGCGGGCCAACTGGTGGGGCCTCGCCGAGGAGAAGCTCCATCGCATGTTCGGGCGGCTGAGCAGGAGCGAGGTCATCAGCGGCATCCCCGGTTCCGCCTTCGACCACCACGGCTCGCCGTACCAGCTCACCGAGGAGTTCGCGGCGGTGTACCGCCTCCACCCGCTGCTGCCCGACACGCTCGAGGTGCACTCGCTCGAGGACGGCACACTCGTGGACAGCATGGAGTTCCAGGAGATCATCCTGCTCAACGCGCACCGCGTGCTCACGTCCGGCGCGAAGGTGCAGGACCTCTGGTACTCGTTCGGCGTGCAGCATCCCGGAGCCGTGCAGCTGCACAACTTCCCGCGCTGGATGCAGGACATCACACTGCCCGACGGCCTGCGCCTCGATCTCGCGGCCCTCGACGTCATGCGCGACCGCGAGCGCGGCGTGCCGCGCTACAACGAGTTCCGGCGCCGGCTGCACCTGAAGCCCGCCGAGACCTTCGACGAGCTCACCGACAATCCCACGTGGGCGCGGGAGCTGGAGGCCATGTACGGCGACGTCGAGAAGGTCGATCTGCAGGTCGGCATGCACGCCGAGACGCCCCCTCCGGGGTTCGGCTTCAGCGACACCGCGTTCCGCGTGTTCATCCTGATGGCGAGCCGCCGGCTCAAGAGCGACCGGTTCATCACCGACTGCTACACCGAGGAGTACTACACGAAGACCGGCATGCGGTGGATCGCCGACAACACGATGGCCTCGGTGCTCCTTCGCCACTACCCGCAGCTGGCGCCGTCGCTGGAGGGCGTCGAGAACGCGTTCGCCCCGTGGAAGGTCCAGACGGCGCCCGGCGGTGCGGAGACATCCGAAGACGCCGCACGCGCGACGGCGGTGACGGGCACGTGACGCGCGCGCCGCTTCCGCCGGGGCGATTCGGGCTGCCCTGGCTGGGGGAGACCCTGTCCATCCTGCGCAACAATCACCGGTTCTACACGGATCGCATCGAGAAGTACGGCCCGATCTTCAAGACGCGGCTGTTCGGGAACAGCTTCGTGGTCTTCTCGGGGCACGAGGCTTTCCACACGTTCGCGGTCGACGAGCGGATCGTGCGCGGCGATGCCGACCCGATCTCGGCGGAGCAGATCTTCCTGAACTCCCTCGCGCTGATCGACGGTCCCGAGCACCACCTCCGGAAGTCCGTGATGCTGCGCGCGGTGGGCTTCCGGTCGGCGATCGCGTCCTACCTGCCCACGATGCAGGAGCTGCTCGAGCGCACGATCGCTCCGTGGCTCGAGAGCGGCACGGGCAGCGACCTCCGCGCCGATCTGCAGCGCTTCGCGGCACGACTCACGGGCGCGCTCTACACCGGCGATCGCAGCGAGGAGCATGCGGCCGAACTCGACCGGCATCTCGCGAACATGCGCGACGCGTTCATGACGCTGCCCGTGCCGATCCCGGGCACCAAATACGGCAAGGCGATCGCGGGCCGCAAGCGCATCGACGAGATCATCGGCCACGCCCTCGAGAAGCACGAGCAGGGCGGATACGACGACATCGTGTCGCGGATGATCGCCGCCGCGAACGACGCCGATGTGCCGATCGATGACCTGCGCGGCGACATCCGCCACCTCATCTTCGCGGGCCAGGGCGGCTACTTCGTGCCGCTCACGCTGACCACGATGATCGTCGGCCAGCATCCCGAGATCATGGAGCGCGCCCGCGCGGAGGTGCTCGCCGTCTCCCCGGAGGGCCCCATCACCATGGAGCAGATCGAACGGATGGAGTACCTCGAGCAGGTCTCGAAGGAGGTGCGCCGCTACTTCGCGATGAACTCGGCGACCTTCTTCGGCCGCGTGCAGTCCGACATGGAGGTGGGCGGGTACCGCATCCCGAAGGGCTGGGGGGCCATGGGCGGCATCCACATCAACATGCGCAACCCCGACGTGTTTCCCGATCCCGACCGGTTCGACCCCGACCGTTTCGCAGCGAGAGCCGAGGCGGCGTTGCCGCCGGGAAGCTACGTCCCTCACGGCGACGGTCAGAGCACGCACCACCGGTGCCCGGGTGAGAACATCGTGACGGTCGCGGTCAAGACGTACCTCACGCTGCTGCTTCGCACGGCCGAATGGTCGATTCCCGAGCAGGATCTGACACTCACCAACGAACTCTTCCCGCTGCCCGCGAGCGGGCTCACCGTCAGATTCCGCGGACATGTCCCGGTCGCACGCTGAAGCGGTCCGGCGCGGCGGGACCCGCGGCGGCATCGGCGGGCTCGTGCCGCTCACGCGACTCATGGTCGTCGGCTCCCGGTTGCCGCTGACGCGCACGCCCGCTGAAGCCGGGCTCGGGTTCGAGGACGTCGTCTTCGATGCGACGGACGGCGTCGAACTGCGGGGCTGGTTCGTACCCGCCGGACCGGATCCGGCGCCGGCGGTCGTGTGGGTGCACGGCTGGCTCTGGAACCGGATGGGCAATGTCGCCGGGCTCGTGCCGTTCCCCGACCGGGACGTGGACTTCCTCCCCGCCACCAAGGCGCTCCACGACGCGGGATTCCACGTGCTCATGTTCGACCTCGCGAACCACGGCGAGAGCGGGCCGCGGCGACCCCTCACCTTCGGGCCGTGGGAGGCACGAGACTTCGCCGGGGCTGTGGCCTACCTCCGATCGCGATCAGAGGTCATCCCCGACCGCATCGGCGCGATCGGCATGTCCGCCGGCGGCAACACCGTCCTCTACGGCGCACCCGATGCGGAGCCGATGACGGCGCTGCTCATCGTCCAGCCCACCAGACTCACCGTGTTCAACGAGCGTTTCGCACGCGATCGGCTCGGCCGCTGGGGGTCCCTCGCGGCACGATCGATGGATCTCCTCTACGTGCTCATGCGCGCGCCGCTGCCGAGCCGGCAGAATCCGGCGATCCCCGCACGTCGCATCGCGAATGCGACGGTGCAGTACGTCCAGGGCGTCGGCGACCCCTGGGGCACGATGCAGGTCGTGGAGGACGTCTCGGCCGCGACTCCGAAGTCGCTCGGCGTCATCCGGTACCCGTCGCCTCCGGGCCGCTACGAGGGGTATCGGTACGTGATGGACGATCCCGCGGCCGTCGTCGACTTCTTCCGGGCACACCTCTGACGACGGGATCGGGCGGTCGGCATCCATTCGCGGCCGCCCGCCTCCCTGCACCGGATCAGGGGTGCCAGAGCCCGTCGTGAGCCGTCTGGCGCGTGTACTGCCGCGGGTCGAAGAAGCGGTCGTAGTATTCGAGCTCGAGGTGCGAGAACTGCAGCCACATGCCCGGTGTGTAGAACGCGTCCACGTGCGCCGGGAACCGGCCGTACGTGTCCCAGATGTAGTTGCAGATCTCTTTGGTGTACGCGATCTCGTCCGGGCCGAACTTCGTGCCCTTCTCGAGGAACGCGCGCGCGTCGTCGGAGTTGCGGTACGAGCTGGAGAAGACCTTCTCATTGCCGTACGCGGGCCCGGTGGCGCTGTACTTCGACTCGACCACGCGGTCGACCGCTTCGTCCATCGACGAGACGTACGGGGGAGTGAGGCCCTCGAGGATGCCGTCGATTCCGACCGGGTTCGGCTGGGACGCCGGCACCGGCGGCCACTTCCGGTGCTTCTTCGGCTCCTGGAGCCGGAAGCCGAGCCCGTGCCATCCCTTGGCCTCGTCCTGCTGCCAGATGTACGGCGGGAACACCGACCCGTGGATCCAGCCGCCGAGGCCCATCGCCTGGCCGAGCAGCATGAGGTTCTGGAAGTAGAAGAACGCCTCGTAGTCGGTGCGCAGCGTGTTGCCGAATCCGAGCGGCGCCTGACTCGCCTTGTTGAGGTAGCCGCTGCGCACACGGTCGAGCCCGCCGATGGGGTGATAGGGGATCTTCGGCCCGATCCCGAGTCCGCTGCCGATCTTCGCGATCCACTCGACGGCGTTCTTCGGGTGGAAGGTGCGCCAGTCGTCCAGGAAAAGGGGGCGCATGCCGCCCGGCTCGGTGAGCAGGATCAGGATCGCGTTGATGTACTGCCACGTGCAATCGACGACGGGGAAGAAGACGGTCGTACCCGGGGTGTTGGAGGCCTGGTTGTTCCACCCGAGGTAGTACGGCCACTCCCGCGGGAAGTCGAGACGCCGGTCCGACACGCGGACCAGGCACTCGTCGGCGGCGCCGATCCAGTCGGCCTCCGTCCAGTCCCCCCACTTGGGCGGGAGGTCTTTCAGCAGCTCGAGCGCGCGCTCGCCGCGGGGGCTGCGCAGCAGGAAGATGCCGTCGTCGTTGATCATGAAGAAGTGGGTCGCCTGCGCGTTGTCGGCGCTGCTGCCGGTGCGGGCCATGATGTTGAGGAACGGCGTGCCGAGCTCGTCGAGCCCGTTGTTCTCTACGAGCGGCCCGTCGTGCGTCGTGATGCCGGTGATCCCCGTCACGCACGTGATGAGGATCGCCTCCTCGAGCCTGCTCAGCGGCGCGGGGGCGTTGTGGCTCTCGTGGCTGAGCGCACCGGCGTTCACCGAGAAGCCGCGCGGGATGCGCCGCGTGCGCCGCTCGGTGAGCGCGGACAGGAACGGGTACGCCGCGAGGTCGGCCAGCGCCGGGTGGGTCGCGGAAGCCGTGGCGTCGGTGGCCGGGGAGGGGTCGATCGCTGTCATGGCTCTCTCCTCGTTCTCGTCAGTTGTGCCGGTCGAGCCGGCCGGTGATCACGGGGTAGACGTCGCGCGCGGCATCCTTCCCGATGAAGCAGTCCATGTGCGCGTACCCCGGGATGACATCCCGCGTGTAGTAGTCGTCGCCGTTTCGCTCGCGGAGCACGTCGTACGTGATCTCGCTGCCCTCGGGGAGGAACAGCCGGTTGTCGGCCCCGTGCAGGAAGGCGATCGGCAGCGCCAGCCCCGACACGTCGTCGAGGTAGTCGTGCTCGCCGTCGGCGCTCACGGCGTGGTCTTCACGGAGGATCCGCGTGATGTGACGAAGGGTCGTCATGTTCGCGACGCCGAACGCCTCGGCGAGGTGGTCGTGCGTCGCCTCGTTCAGCTGCGCGTGGTCGTACACCTCGCCGTACATGAACATCACGCGCCGGCAGAACGGGCGGTCGCACGGCTCGTCGCCGGAGGGGTAGACGGCGAGCGCCCTGTCGTAGAGCTCCTCACCCCACGACGGGTCGTCGTCGAACTCTGTGGTGAGGGTGTCGAAGCCGAGCGCCTGCAGGAGGTTCCCGGCGTAGATGCCGGCGCGCAGCTCGTTGAGCGTGCCCCCGCGCGGGTGCAGCGTCACCTGCGACGCCACCGCCGACCGCACGCCGTCCAGGCCCAGCCCGAGCGCCATCAGCATCGTGAGCGATCCCACGCAGTGCGCGACGATCTGCACCGATCCGGCGCCCGAGACCTCTCGCACCTTCGCGACAGCGGCCGGGTAGTCGTACTGCGCGATGTCGTCGAGCGTGAACTGCGTTCCGCCGGACGGCAGGGCTGGGCTCGCCCGGTAGTCGAGCACCCACACGTCGTAGCCGTGCTCGGAGAGGTACTCGGGGAAGTTCGTCTCGGTGGTGTCGATCGTGTAGGCGAGCGCCGATGTGCCGAACCCCGGGGTCAGGATGACCGGCCCCTTCGTCCCGCCCGCGAAGCGGGTGAGCCTCAGCATCACGCCGTCCTCGGTGTCGAACTCGTGGATCGCCGGCTCGCCGCAGCGCAGCGGCCGTCGAGGGCGTTCCCCCGGGGCATCCAGCGCCGTCGATGCGGCTTCGTGCTCGCTCATCTCGACCCCCCAGCACCAGCAGCACGGAGACCGTCGCGGGGAGGCGGGACCGGCCCACGGGCGACGACGGAGTCAGCATATTGCCCGGCACGCAGTCTCGTCACGAAGATCAGGAGCCCCGCCGGGCACCCCTGATACCCGCCGCCGGAGAACCACTGGCTAGACTCGTCGCGTGGAACTCGTCTGGTCGACCGCCGCAACGGCAGTGCAGACCGACACGCGAACGCTCGGCGCCTGAGCGGGCGGGGCGCGTCGCGCGCCTGAAGCTGAGTAGCCTTGATTCCGAGCCATTCCCAGGAGAGTCTCCGTGACTGACGCTGTGCCCTATCCCGCCGACGGCTTCGCCCTGTTCCCCGACCGCTCCGTGGTCGCGCTTCGCGTGAACGGCGAGCTCAAAGACCTCGCGACGGTGGTGGAGGAGACGGATGCCGTGGAGCCCGTCACCATCGACAGCCCCGACGGCCTCGCGATCCTGCGCCACTCCACGGCGCACGTCCTCGCCCAGGCCGTCCAGCGCATCAACCCGCAGGCCAACCTCGGCATCGGCCCGCCGATCACCGACGGCTTCTACTACGACTTCGGCGTGGAGCATCCCTTCACCCCCGAGGACCTCAAGGCCATCGACAAGGAGATGGCGCGCATCATCCGCGAGGGTCAGCGCTTCGTCCGCCGCGTCGTCAGCGACGACGAGGCGCGCGTCGAGCTCGTCGACGAGCCGTTCAAGCTCGAGCTCATCGGGCTGAAGGGCGGGGGAGCGGAGAAGACCGAGGGCGCCTCGGTCGAGGTCGGCGCCGGCGAGCTCACCATCTACGACAACGTCGACCGCGACGGCCAGACGGTGTGGAAAGACCTCTGCCGCGGGCCGCACCTGCCGAACACCCGCATGATCGGCAACGGCTGGGCGCTGCAGCGGATCGCCGGCGCGTACTGGCGAGGCAGCGAGAAGAACCCGCAGCTGCAGCGCATCTACGGCACCGCGTGGCCCACGAAGGACGAGCTGCGCGCCTACCAGACGCGCCTCGAGGAGGCCGCCAAGCGCGACCACCGCAAGCTCGGCAAGGATCTCGACCTCTTCTCGTTCCCCGACGAGATCGGCTCGGGCCTGTCGGTCTGGCACCCGCGCGGTGGCGTCGTCCGCGGCGAGATGGAGCAGCACGCGCGCCGACGCCACATCGCGGGCGGCTACACCTATGTGTACACGCCGCACATCTCGAAGGAGGACCTGTTCCTCACCTCGAACCACCTCGTCACCTACAAGGAGGGCATGTTCCCGCCCATCGTGATGGACGAGGAGCGCGACGAGCACGGCGAGATCACCAAGCACGGCCAGGACTACTACCTGAAGCCGATGAACTGCCCGATGCACATCCTCATCTACAAGGAGCG
>DATEOM010000019.1:0-7185 GCA_035274105.1 Microbacterium sp. | reverse complement strand
GTCCTTTCGTCAGTGGAACCGTTGCATCCCTACAGCGAACGGACAAGACCGATTTCGACACGACCGTCGAACTTTCTTCGCGGCCGGCGGGCGAGGCGTCAGAAGAGCGAGACGGGGTTGAAGAGGTCGGCGAGGATCAGGACCCCGCCCATCACGAGCAGCGCCACGAAGACGGCGAACGTCAGCGGCACGAGCTTGGTGGCGTCGACAGGCTTCGGCGGCGGGCGACGGAAGAGCTTCGCCCACGCGCGCTTGATGCCCTCCCACAGCGCCACCGCGATGTGGCCGCCGTCCAGCGGCAGCAGCGGGATGAGGTTGAAGACGAAGAGCGCGATGTTCAGCGACGCGAGCAGCGACAGGAAACCGGCGACGCGGTTGAGCACGGGCGAGTCGGCCGCGGCGACCTCGCCGGAGAGCCGGCTCGCGCCGACGATGCTGAGCGGGCCGTTCGGGTCGCGCTCCTGGCCGGTGACGAGATCGACGCCCGTCTGCCACACCTTGGCGGGCAGCTGCCAGATGATCCCGGCAACCGCACCGACGTTCTGCACGGCCATCTGCGGTCCTGCCCAGATCGGCTGCTGCACGTACTCGACGGTGGGGCCGACACCGACGAACCCGACCTCCTGGGTGGTGGTCGTGCCGTCGGCGGCCGTCACCTCGGTCTGGATCGTCGCGGGGGTGATCTGCACCGTCTGCTCGGCGCCGTCCCGCTCGATCACGAACGTCAGCTGCTCGCCGGGCGACGAGCGGATGATGGTCGTCGCCTCGGTGAAGTCCGCAACCGGCTCCCCGTCGATCGACACGATGACGTCGCCGGGCTGGATGCCGGCGGCCTCGGCGGGAGCCGCGGCGGAAGAGTCCGTGCACTCGCTGGAGCTGGTGGTCGGGACGCACTCCGACAGGCGCGCGACCTCGTTCGTCGCGGTCTGGAGGCCGATGCCGCTGAGCAGGATCGTGAACAGCACGATGGCGAAGAGGAGGTTCATCACCGGGCCGCCGAGCATCACGACGATGCGCTTCCAGATCGGCAGGCGGTAGAACACGTGCGTGTCGTCGTCACCGTGGAGCGTCTCGTCGTTCGCGTCGCGGGCGTCCTGCACCATCGTCGCGAAGAAGCCGCCGGCGGCGCGGCCGTCGCGGCGCGCTGCCTGGGGTGACGGCGGGTACATGCCGGCCATCGAGATGTAGCCGCCGAGGGGGATCGCCTTGAACCCGTACTCGGTGCCGCGCCAGCGCTTCGACCACAGGGTGGGGCCGAATCCGATCATGTACTGGCCGACGCGCACCCCGAACTTCTTGGCCGGCCACAGGTGGCCGAGCTCGTGCAGCGCGATCGACACGGCGAGGCCCACGACCATGAGGGCGACACCGATGACGAACGCGAGGATCTCCACACGCTCACGGTACCCGCGCCAGCCTTTGAGTTGGGTGTGACGGCTGAGCGCCGGGGGTGTGACGGGGACTCCTCGCCGCTCCCGTAGGCTCGAAGGGAGGAGGAGCCGTGACCCCACGCCACGTGCGCGCGCTGCGCGGCACCGCTGCCGCGTGGGTCGCGACCGTCATCGCCGCCACGGCGCACACCCTCGGCGGGGGCGGTGCACCGTCACCGGCCCTCGTCGCAGCGGTCGGCGTCCTCGCCGCTCCCTTCGCCGTCGCCCTCATCGGCCGGACGCTCTCGGCCTGGCGCATCGGCGCGACCGTGCTCGCGAGCCAGGCGCTGTTCCACGTCGCCTTCGTCGCGACCGCCGACGCCGATCCCGCGGCGCTCCACGGCCACCACGTGACGCACCTCGGCAGTGACCTGAGCGCGGTCGTCGTCCCCGACGCCCCCATGCTCGCCGCGCACATCCTCGCCGCGCTCGCCACCCTCGCCGGGTTGTACGGCGGGGAACGGATGCTGCGCGCCCTGGGCCGCGGCATCCGTTCGCTCTTCTCGCGCGCCCGCGCCGTCGCCCCGCGGCCGTCGACTCCTCGCCTCGTCGCGGTGTCGCCCGCGCCCTTTCCCGCGGCCCTGCGGATCGTCCTGTCGGACGTCTCGCGGCGCGGACCTCCCGCTCTCGTCTGAGCGGCGCTTCGCGCCGCACCGTGGCCGGCCCGCGTCCGATGCGCCCGCCGGAATCCCCCCGCCCGCCCGGCGCCTGCCGGCGTGCCTCGATCGGCGTTCCCGCCGACGACCCAGACGAAAGACGACAGCAATGACCGACACCACTTCCCGCTCCTCCCGCACCCGCCGCGTCGTGATCGGCGCCGCCGCCGGGCTCGCACTCGCCCTCGGCGCTCCGCTCGCCGCGTCCGCCCACGTGCACGTCACACCTGAGACGGCGTCGGCCGGCGGCACTCAGACGCTCACGTTCTCGTTCTCGCACGGCTGCGACGGCTCGCCCACCACCTCCCTTTCCGTCGACATCCCCGAGGGCGTCGGCAACGCGACGCCGGTGGTGCAGGGCGGCTGGACCATCACGCGCGAGCTCGGCTCGGACGGCGTGCCGACCCGCGTCGTCTACACGGCCGACACGCCCGTCGAGGACGGTCTCAAGGCTGCCGTCGCGATGGACGTGCTCTTCACCGAGGACTCGGCCGACACGACCGTGGCGTTCCCGGTGACGCAGACGTGCGCCGAGGGCGAGACCGCGTGGACCCAGATCGCCGAGGACGGCGAGGACCCGCACGACCTCGACGCGCCCGCGCCGCTGGTCGCGGTCGGTGCCGTGGCGGACACCGCCGATGCCGGGCACGACGCCGCCGGCCATGACGAGGGCACGGGCGACGCGTCGGAGGACGCGTCGGAGGACGCGGCCGCTGCCGATGCGGAGGCCGGGGACGCAGCATCCGTCCCCTCGTCCGACCCGGTCGCCCGCTGGCTCGCCGCCGGCGGACTGGCAGCCGGGATCGCCGCGCTCGTGGTCGTGCTGGTGCGCGGACGTCGCAAGGCCTGACGTCGGCACAGGCGCCTCCTCCCGGTCGTTGAGCGAGCTTGCGAGTCGAAACGTCGTCGGTGATCCCTGCGACGTTTCGACGCGCTCGTTCCTCGCTCGCTCGACGACCGGAGACCGCCGGCGCGATGCAGGCGCCGTGCGAAGATGGATGCGCCATGCCCGACGCGCCTACGAACCTGCCCCCGGTCCTCCGCCCCGACGCGCCGCCGACCCACTCGCTCGCGGATCTCGCGGCGCGCTTCGCCGTCGATATCCGCGGTGACGTCGCCGACGTCGCGCTGACCGGCCTCACCCTGGCGACCGCCGACCTCCGCCCCGGCGACGTCTTCGTCGCGGTGCAGGGCGTCAACCGTCACGGCGCCGAGTTCGCCGCGACGGCCGCCGAGAAGGGTGCCGTCGCGGTGGTGACGGATGCTGCCGGAGCCGACGCCGCCGCCGCGAGCGGGCTGCCCGTGGTGCTGGTCGAGAACCCCCGCGCACTGCTGGGCGACCTGTCGGCGTGGGTGTACCGCACGGGCCGCGACGACGACCTCCCGATCCTGTTCGGCACGACCGGAACCAACGGCAAGACGAGCGTCTCGCACCTGCTGGAAGGGATCCTCGGGCAGCTCGGCGCCACGACGGGTCTGTCGTCGACCGCCGAGCGCCACATCGCCGGGCAGGTCATCGTGTCGCGGCTCACGACCCCCGAGGCGTACGAGATGCACGCCCTCCTCGCGCTCATGCGCGAGCGGGGCGTCGAGGCCGTCGCCGTCGAGGTGAGCGCGCAGGCGCTGAGCCGCCGGCGCGTCGACGGGATCGTGTTCGACGTCGCCGGCTTCACGAACCTCACCCACGACCACCTCGACGACTACGCCGACATGCGCGAGTACTTCGAGGCGAAGCTGCCGCTCTTCCTGCCCGATCGCTCACGCCGCGCAGTGGTGTGCATCGACTCCGAGAACGGGGCCGAGGTCGTCGCGCGAAGCCAGGTGCCGACGGTGACCGTGGGCACGCCCGCCCTCGCCTCCGATCCTGAGGCCGCGGCCGCCGCCGACTGGGTCGTCGAGATCCTCGACGAGCGCCCGGTCGGCACCGAGTTCCGACTCACCGCGCGGGACGGCCGCACGCTCACGACGCTGGTCCCCGTGATCGGCCGGCACATGGCCGCGAACGCGGGGCTCGCGATCGTGATGATCCTCGAGGGCGGCTACGCGTGGGAGCGCCTGGTCTCGGCGCTGGACGGCGGCCGGATCGAGGCCTACCTGCCCGGGCGCACCGAGCTCGTCTCGGGCGAGACCGGACCCGCGGTCTACGTCGACTTCGGCCACTCCCCCGACGCCTTCGAGAAGACGCTCGCGGCAGTCCGCCGTGTCACGCCGGGCAAGGTCGTCATGCTGTTCGGCGCCGACGGCGACCGCGACGCCACGAAACGGCACGACATGGGCCGCACCGGCGTGGAGGGCAGCGACATCCTCGTCATCACCGACCACCACCCGCGCCACGAGGACCCCGACGCGATCCGCGCGACGCTCGTCGAGGGGGCGCGCCGCGCGCAGCCGGATGCCGAGATCCTCGAGTTCTCGCCGCCGGAGCGCGCGATCATCGAGGCCGTCGCGCTCGTCGGCGACGGCGACGCGATCCTCTGGGCCGGTCCCGGTCACCAGGACTACCGCGACATCCGCGGCGTCCGCACCCCCTATTCGGCGCGCGAACTCGCCCGTCGCGCGCTGCGCGAGGCCGGATGGCCCGTGCCCGAGCCGCACTGGCCCGTGCCGTACCCGGAGCACGAGACCCCGGCATCCGACCCTCTCCGCCCGGTGTATCCCGAGGCCTGAGCCCTCCCCTGCTCACCTGTCACGAAATGCCGCCCGCAGCGGCACATTGCGACAGGCGAACGGAGATGACCCCGCCGGCCCTGCTGCTCACCTGTCACGAAATGCTGCCGAGGGCGGCACATTGCGACAGGTGAACGACCCGACCTGCCGACCCCGTCCGCTCACCTGTCACGAAATGCTGCCGAGGGCGACACATTGCGACAGGTGAACGACCCGACCCGCCGACCCCCTCCGCTCACCTGTCACGAAATGCTGCCGAGGGCGACACTTTGCGACAGGTGAGCAGTCGGACGGGAAGCCGGCACGGCGGTGCGGGAGCGGGTCAGGATGCTGCGGCGATGACCTTGTCGGCCGTGCGGCGCGCCCAGTCCTCGGCGTCGGCGAGCGCGCCCCGGGTGAGGGCGTCGGGTGCGTCGTGCTTGTCGACGACGCGCTCGATGACGTCGATGATGCCGGGGAAGCTGAGGCGGCCCTCGTGGAACGCGTCGACGGCCTGCTCGTTCGCGGCGTTGAACACTGCCGGGTAGGTGCCGCCCGCGCGGCCGACCTGCTTCGCCAGGCGCACGGCGGGGAAGGCGGTATCGTCGAGCGGCTCGAAGGTCCACGAGGTCGCGGTCGTCCAGTCGAGCGGCCGGCCGACGCCGGCGACGCGGTGGGGCCAGTCGAGCCCGAGCGAGATCGGCAGGCGCATGTCGGGCGGCGACGCCTGCGCGATCGTGGAGCCGTCGACGAACTCGACCATGGAGTGCACGATCGACTGCGGGTGCACGACGACGTCGATCTCGGAGTAGGGCACCGAGAAGAGGAGGTGCGCCTCGATGACCTCGAGGCCCTTGTTGACGAGGGTCGCCGAGTTGGTCGTGACGACCCGGCCCATGTCCCACGTGGGATGAGCGAGCGCTTCCGCGGGGGTCACATTGTCGAGCGACGCACGGCTGCGGCCGCGGAACGGACCACCGGATGCCGTGAGCACGAGCCGGCGGACCTCGCTGCGCTCCCCCGACCGGAGCGCCTGGGCGATGGCCGAGTGCTCCGAGTCGACGGGGACGATCTGCCCCGGGCGTGCGAGCGCTGTGACGAGGTCGCCGCCGACGATCAGCGACTCCTTGTTCGCGAGGGCGAGCGTGCGACCCGTCTCGAGGGCGGCGAGCGTCGGGCCGAGGCCGACCGAACCGGTGATGCCGTTGAGCACGACATCGGCGTCGACATCGCGCACCAGCTGCTCGGCCTCGACGGCGCCGAGTGCGGTGTGCTCGACGCCGAACTCGGTCGCCTGCGCTGCGAGCGTCTCGCGGTCGGATCCCGCCGCGAGTCCCACCACCTCGAACCGCCGGGGGTTCGCCCGCACGACGTCGAGCGCCTGCGTGCCGATGGAGCCGGTCGAGCCGAGGAGGAGGACGCGCCGCATCCGGCCAGCCTATCGCCGGGCCGGATGCGGCCGCCCGGGGTTACTGCTGCGCGGCGGCGCGCTGCACGCCGAGGATGTCGACGACGAAGACGAGGGTCTCGTTCTGCAGCTCGTGGCCCTCGCTCGCGCCGTAGCCGAACTCCGGGGGGATCACGACGAGCACCTGCGAGCCGACGGTCTGACCCTCGAGCGCCTGCTGGAAGCCGGCCACCACGCCGGTCGTCTGGAACGCCGTGGGCTGGCCACGGTCCCAGCTGGAGTCGAACACGGAGCCGTCCGACCACTTCACGCCGGTGTACTGCACGAAGACGGTGTCACCCGCCTCGACGACCGGGCCGTCGCCCTCCTTGAGGTCAGCGAGCTGGACCTCGGTCGGCGGTTCGGCGTCGGGGATGGTGATGGTCGGCGCGCCGTCGTCGTCGAGCTCGACCGTCGGCATGCCGTCGACCGGGTCCTGCTCGGCGCCGTCCGCGCTCGTCGGGAGGAAATCAGTGGTCTCGGCGACGATCACGACGGGCGAGGCGCCCTCGCCGAACGCACTGCCCGGGATCGACATCGCGACGGTGGAGCCGACCGGCGCGCACTCCAGGGCGGCGACGAACAGCGAATACTGCTGCGGGTCCATGATGATCGGCACCGCGCCGGAGTCGTCGGCCGAGGTTTCGGACGAGTCCTGCAGGACCTCACGGGTGGAGCCGTCGTAGATGGTGTAGAAACCGCTGACCAGGTCGCCCGACGCGATGTCGTCGCCCGAGCCCTCGGACACGATCGTGCGCTCGACGTCCTCGAAAGCGAGGGACTCGGGGAGGGTCGCCGCGAGATCCGCACCGCTGCCCGTCACTTCGATCGCGTCGGAGTCCGCACCCGGCTGCGCGTCGAGCAGGCACTCGGAGGAGGCGGTCGACGTCGGCGTGGGAGTGGCGTTCGGATCGGCCGACCCGGAACACCCGGCGAGCAGCAGGGTCGACACGGCGACGACGGACAGGGCGGCGAACGGGCGAATGCGCACGGAACAACCTCGAGT
>DATEOM010000018.1:0-13683 GCA_035274105.1 Microbacterium sp. | reverse complement strand
TCCCGGCGGCATCCCGCCGCGGCGCGGCGGGCTCGACGACGACCACGCGCGCGCCCATCGCGCCGGCGGCGGCGGCGACGTCGAGACCGATGGGACCGGCTCCGAGCACGGCGACGGTGTCGCTGGCGTCGACGCCGCCGGCCCGTACGAGCGCGTAGTAGGCCACGCTGAACGGCTCCACCAGCGCGCCCATCGTCCAGGACAGCTCGTCCGGCAGCCGGTGCAGCCAGGACGGCTTCGCCACGAAGAACTCGGCCGCCGCGCCGCTGATGGAGAAGCCGAAGTGGTCGGCGCCGATCACGCACTCCCCCACCACCCGGTCCCCCGGCGCGAGGCCGGTCACTCTGCGCCCGACCAGGGCGACCTGCCCGGACCACTCGTGCCCGGGGATCTGCGGGTAGGAGAACGGGATGATGTAGCGGCCTTCGAGCAGCTCGATGTCGGAGTGGCACACGCCGACCGAGCGGGCGGCGACCAGCACCTCGTCGTCGGCGATGGCCGGCACCGGCAGCTCGACGACCTCGGCCCGGCCCGGCCCGGCATACTGCAGCGCCCTCATGACGCGGCCGCCACGAGCACCTTGACCTGGTCACCGGTCGGGGACAGCAACACCTCGAAGCCGCGCTCGACGACGGCGGCCATCGGCACCTGCGCGGTGACCACCTTCTCGACCGGCAGCCGGCCGCGGTCGATCAGATCGAGGACCCGCGGCCAGTCGGTGACCGGATAGCACCAGGTGCCGACCAGCGCGATGTCCCGCGCGGACAGCTTCATCGGCTCGATCGCGGCCGCCCGGGTGTGCAGGCCGGTCTGCGCGATCCGGCCGGCCGCCCGGACCGCGTCGATCGCGGTGAGCAGCGCCCGCTCGTTGCCCGAGCACTCGACCACCGCGTCCGCGCCGACGCCTCCGGTCCGGTCCCGCAGCCACTCGCCGACGTCCAGCTCGGCCGGGTTGAGCACGTCGCCGACGTCGAGCCGGCGGGCCAGTTCGGCGCGGACCGGGTTGACCTCGGAGATCGCGACCCGGGCGCCGAGCGAGGCGGCGTAGAGCGCCGCCAGCGCACCGATCGGGCCGGCTCCGGTGACCAGGACCGTGTCCCCGGGCCGCACCTGCGCCACGTCGACCCCGTACGCGGCCACGGCCGTCGGCTCGACCAGTGCGCCCTGCAGGTCGCTGACCCCGTCGGGCAGCGCGGTCACGTGGCTGGCCGGGACGACGGCCAGCTCCGCGATGCCGCCCCAGTCGTAGCTGAGGCCGACGCAGGCCATCGAGACGCACAGGTGGTGCAGCCCGCGCCGGCAGTAGTAGCAGGCGCCGCAGTAGAGCAGCGGCATGATCGAGACGCGCTGCCCTGCCGACACGGCCCTGACGTCCGGGCCGACCTCGACCACCTCGGCGGAGAACTCGTGCCCGAGCACCTGTGGCAGCCGGGCGCCGTTGAGCGGGTGCGGCTCGGCCGGGATGACGATCGGGCCCATCGCGTACTCGTGCAGGTCGGTGCCGCAGATCCCGCACCACAGCGGGCGGACGAGCACCTCGCCGGCGCCGGGCGGGCGCGGGTCGGACACCTCCTCGACCCGCACGTCGTGCTCACCGTGGAAGACCGCCGCCTTCATCTCATCCCTCCAAGCTCGGGTCGATGAGGACCTTGCCGTCCAGCCGCCCGGAGGACAGCCGGTCGAGCTGTTCGGCGACCGCGCCGAGCGGATGGACGCCGTCGAGCAGCTCCGCCGCCAGCGACGTGCCGGCCAGCAGGTCAAGCGCGGGCGCGAGATCCTCGCCGCACACGTGGGCAAGGGTGGTCCGGATGCCGATCTCGCGCATCACCAGCGAGTGGACGTCGATCTCCTGCGGTGCCGCCGGGATACCGACCTGCAGGACGGTGCCGCCGGGCCGGGCCAGCGCGATCGCGGCGTCGAGCTGGCCCGGCGCGCCGCTGGCCTCGATCACGACGTCGGCCTGCGGGATCTCCTCCGACGCGAGGGCGAAGCCGACGCCGAGCGCCTCGGCCGTCGCCGCGCGCGCCGGGTCGACATCGACGAGGGTGACGTCGGAGCCCGGGATGCTGCGCGCCAGGCGCGCGATCGCGCACCCGACCATGCCCGCGCCGACGACGACCACCCGGTCGCCGACGAGCGGGGCGGCATCCCAGAGCACGTTGACCGCGGTCTCGACCGCGCCGGCGAGCACCGCGCGCCGCGCAGGGACGCTCTCCGGGACGGGATGGAGGGCGTCCGCCGGCACGACGAAGCGCGACTGGTGCGGGAACAGGGAGAACACGGTGCGGCCGAGGAGAGCGGCGGGTCCGCGTTCCACTGTCCCAACGTTGAGATACCCGTACTTCACCGGGAACGGGAAGTCGCCCGCCTGGAAGGGCGCCCGCATGCGCTCGCGCTCCGACGTGGGCACCTCGCCCCGGGCGACCAGCGACTCGGTGCCGCGACTGACGCCGGTGTAGAGCGTGCGCACCGCCGCCTCACCATCGGAGACGTCGGGCACCGGCTCACCTCGGAACTCGCCCCGCCCCGGGGCGACCGACCACCATGCGGTCGCAGCATCCGGAATCTCTTGGTGAACCTCATCGGGTCCCTGCGTCGTGTTCCCCGTGACCGCCATGACGAGTACACGGAGCGCGCATGGGAAAAGTTCAGTGGGTGCCCTGGTGGTGGGTCGCGGCCGGGATCGCGGGGATGGTCGCGATCGGCACGGCGACGCCGCTGACCGCGGCATCGTGGGCGGCGGGCTTCGGGTACCTCGTCGTGTCGACGGCGCTGCTGACGAGGGGCATCCGTCGCGGAGGGGTCGAGCGCTTCGGACCGGCGAACGCGGTCACCGCGACGCGGTCGATGCTCGTGGGGCTCGTGACCGCCCTGGTGGTGGCCTCGTTCACGGGTGCGGTGCCGATCACGCTGCTCGTCGCGCTCGTCGCGGTGGCACTCGCGATGGACGGGGTCGACGGGTATGTCGCGCGGCGGACCCGCAGCGAGAGCGAGCTGGGCGCGCGCTTCGACATGGAGGTCGATGCGTTCCTGCTGCTCGTGCTGAGCGTGCACGACGCGCGGTATGTCGGCTGGTGGGTTCTCGCGATCGGACTGCTCAGGTACGCGTTCGTGGTCGCGGGGTTCGTACTGCCCTGGATGCAGCGGACGCTGCCGCCGCGGTACTGGCGCAAGGTCGTGACGGCCGCGTGCGGCGTCGCCCTCGCCGTCATCGCGTCGCAGCTGCTGCCGGCTGCGGTGAACGTCCTCGTCGCCGTGTCGGCCCTCCTGCTCGTGCTCGAGTCCTTCGCACGCGACGTGATCTGGCTCATCCGCGTGAACCTCGCGGGCGCCCCGCTCGTTTCCCTCGAGAAGGCGTCGACCATCTCACCTCAGGAAGAGAGCAGGTAGGACCATGACCGAATCCAGCGTGCGGGCGCTCTGGATCATGCGCATCCTCAGCGCGATCGCCCTCCTCGCCGCAGGCGGGATCCACCTCTATCTGGCGTTGAACGGCGTCGGCGGCATCCTCGGGGTGATGTTCATCCTGAACGCCGTGGCGGGGCTCGTCCTGGCGGCGGGGATGCTGCTCCTGCGCGGTCGCCTCCTGCAGCTCGTGACCGTGCTGAGCCTGCTGTTCCTCATCGCCACGCTGGGGGCGCTCGTTCTCGCGCTCACCGTCGGGCTGTTCGGGATCCACCAGACGTGGGACTTCACGCTCGTGCCGCAGACCGTGATCATCGAGTCGATCGGCGTCGTGATCCTGGGGATCACGACGGCGATGGTGCTGCGCCCGCAGCCGGTTCCCGGGATGCGCCGGCACGCCACCGGCGTGTAGGCGACGACCCGACCCTGCAGCTCGCAAAGGCGGACCGCCCCGCCACCGGCATGGCGAGGCGGTCCGTGTGAGTGTCAGGCGCCGGACCGCACCTTCCCGGTGGTTCTGCTCACTCCCAGGCGGCGACGAGCATCCAGTGACCGTCCACCTCTTCGACGTCCATGACGCGCGTGCGGTGGTCGACGTCGCTCCGCGCGGTGAACCGCCAGCTCTGGAACAGCCGCCCACCGTCGCTGCGGGTCGGGGTGTCGATGATGCGCCAGCGCTCATGGTCGACGACGAGGCGCACCGGTCGCCCTTGCTCGCACCAGACCTGAACATCCTCACGTGCCACCATCCGCATGATGCGCTCCTTCTTCGAATCTATGTTCGATTGTAGGATGCGAAGAGCCGCGACGCAACAGTGGATGCGTTCGGCTTACGCGGATCGGCTGTCGGCGTCGACGGCGTCCACCGCGGCGAGGTGGATCGCGGCGACACCGTCGCGAAGCGCCCCGACGGGGACCTCGACGGTCTCGTACTGGGACGTGAACCCGTTCTCGTCGACCACCGACACGGTCACCAGAACGTGGCCCCGGCGCGGAACGCGCGACGCGGTGCGGGCGAGTTTCTTCGTCTTCATGTCCCCTCCGTCCACCACCGTAACGATGACCCCCGACACCGCACGCCGCACGCGCGGGCTCACCTCAGGTACGCATCCACGAAGAGCGCACCACGGATGCCGCGCAGCGCGTCGACGAGGAGCCCGCCGCTGCGCGTGGTCCAGGCCGGCATCACGATGTCGTACGGACCGATCGGCTCCAGCTTCCCGGTGCGCACCCGCACGACCTCCCACCCTGCCGCGCGGATCACGCGGTCCTTGCGGCGATCCGCCTCCTCGCGCTTTCCCACATGCTCCAGCCCATGCTTGCCGACGGAGTCGTACTCGAGTGCGATCCGAAGCTCGGGAAGGAGGATGTCCGGCCACACCTCGAGGTGATCGAAGAAGGGTCGCGGCGTCCGGATCGCGGTGAAGCCCGGTGTGATCGCCAGGGTCGCGAAGACGTCGGCCCGCATCCTCTCCTCGACCGCCGAGGCCGGCTTCGGTGCGCACACGCTCACGAACGGCTCGCCCACCGGGAGATCCGGGGTCTTGGCACACAGCGTGCGCGGCGGCTTGCGGCGCGGCGGGCGCTCTGCGCCAGGTGCGCGCGCCGAGATGCGGGGCGATTTCGCCAGCGCCGAGCACTCCGGGCACCAGGCCGACCGACGCCGCTCTCGTCCGGGGCGCTCACGCTGCTCCGACGGCGTGGCGGCGAACGTGTGCCCCGCCTCGCACTGCCACAGCAGCAGCACGTCGGCGGCCGGCGGCACCTGGGTCAGCGTGATCCCGGCGTTCAGATCCGGGTGATACTGCCGGATCAGCGCAGGATACGCCGCCCACTGCGCCCGGTAGGTGCCCACGGGATACGGCACGTCGACGCCCTTCGAGAACTGGCGCCTCGCCCACCACAGTTCCACGCGTTCGGGCATGGGCGCACTCTAGGCGGAACCCCCGACATAGCCGGCCCGGCTACCGCCCGTCGCGCGCCGCAGCCGCTGCGGCGACCCGGCTGTGGAGTTCGTCGTGGTCCGCGCCCCGTCAGAGCCGCAGCATCGGTCTACGATCCGTCGCGGAGGTCCGACAGCAGGGCGCTGCGCAGGACGATCTCGTCGAACCGCGCCGTGCACGACTCTCCGAGCGGTGCCTGCGCCATGAAGCCGACCCGCACGGGGGCGGCGCCGCCGGCGAGGGAGAACAGCCGCACGAAGTCCCACCGGATGCCATCTCGTGAGGCGTGGAACGCCCAGACGTTCCCGCCCAGGTACCCGATGCGCAGCCACACCGCGTCGTCGGTGACGACCGCCGAGTTCACGTCATCCGACAGGCCGCGCGTGACCACGCTCACCACCATCGCCTCGCCCTGCGGTGAGTACTCGAAGCAGAGCTTCGCCCAGTGGTCGCTGTCATGCCAGATCGTCAGCACCCCGGCGTCGAACGTGGTCCGCTCGCCGGCGACTTCGACCCGCGCCTCCAGCGTGAAGGGCGAGTCCGGTGCGACGAACGAGAGACTGGATGCCTTGTGCTGCGGCGGTGCGCCCGTGGCATCGTTCGTCCAGTCGACGCCGGCGGCGCAGGTCAGCTCGAGCGCGCCGTCGGCCTCGTCGAACCGGGCCAGGGAGGGCGCGTGCGTCCACTCCAGCTCGGGCAGTCCTCCCACACGCGGTGTCGACATCGACGTTCTCCTTCCGGCTCGCGGCGAGGGCGCGACAGCCGACTACGACCGTATCGGTGACGCGCACGCGGCCTGACGACACACGCCCTTCGTCATGCCGCGGGAACCCGGCGTTCCCTCACTGTTCGCGCTCGGCCGGTTTGTGGTGGTTTCACCCGGGCCCATAGGATGCGGACCGTGCCGGACATGCTCCGTGAGTCGGTCCTGGGGGGACGCGATCTGCAGGCGGTGCTGCTCGAGAGCAAGACCAGGGTTCCACCCTGGCGAACGAACGCTGTCAGCAGACAACGCCAGATCGCGCGCGCCCGCGCCAGCGCTGCCCGCGTCGTCTCGATCGCCGCGCCTGCCGGATACGGGAAATCCACGATGCTCGCGGAGTGGGCCGCCGGCGAGACGCGCACCGTCGCCTGGGCCTCGCTGGAGCGCACCGACGACGACCCCGCGACGCTGCTGCCGATCGTCGCGTCCGCGTGTTCCAGCTTCTCGGCGGTCGCCGCGGCCGTCGTCGACGAGATGCGCGGCATCGGTGCGACGGCGCTCGGACGCTCGGCTCCGCTCCTTGCGGCAGCCGTCGCCTCCGCACCCGAAGACTTCGTCCTGTTCATCGACGACCTGCACCTGGTCTCGTCGACCGCATGCCAGGACGCCCTGGAGGTGATCCTCGCGCGAGTGCCGGCCGGCTCCCAAGTCGTCCTCGCGGGCCGGCAGGCACCTCCGCTGCTCGCGCGGCTGCGGGCTCAAGGCGTCGCCTGGGAGATCTCGGCCGACGATCTGTCGCTCGACGTCGACGATGCGCGCATGCTGTTCGACGAGGCCGGAGCCTCCGAGGTCGCCGCGAGCGACCTCGCCGGGATCGTCGCCAAGTGCGAGGGCTGGCCCACCGGCCTGTACCTGTGCGCTCTCGTCGCGCGCGCGGGCGGCGACGCCACGACCGTGACGGGCGACGAACGGTACGTCGCCGACTACCTCTACCGCGAGTGCATCGCGCGGCTCCCCGAGCCGACCCAGCGATTCCTGCGCCGCAGCGCCGTCCTCGAGCAGGTCTCGCCGGAGGCCTGCAACGCGGTGCTGCAGATCGAGGACGCACGCCGCCGGCTCTCCGAGCTCGAGGCGGCGAACCTGTTCCTCGTCCCGATGGACCGCAGACGCAACTGGTTCCGCTTCCACGCCCTGTTCCGCGAGTACCTCCTCGCAGAGCTCGAACGGGCCGAAGGCTCCGAGGCCGCCTCCGAGCTGCACCGGCGGGCGGCGACCTGGCATGAGGAACAGGGCGCGCTCGCGTTCGCGGTCGAGCACCTCCTCCAGGCGAACGAGTCGGCGCGTGCGGCCGCGCTCGTCGCCGAGCTGGGCCTCCCGATGTACGGGCAGGGCCAGGTCATGACGGCGCGGCGGTGGCTGGACGAGCTGGGCGATGACGTGCTCGTCGCCAATCCCGCGCTCGTGGTGTCGAGGACCTGGACCGCGGTCCTGCTCGGCGAGGTGCGGGAGGGCGAGAAGTGGGCGCGGCTTCTCGACGAGGTCGACGCCACCGGCTTCCCCGACGAAGACCGGGTCCTGTTCGAGTCCGCGCGGGCCATGGTGCGCGCCGCGATGTGCGTCCACGGGTACGAGCAGGTCATCGTCGATGCCGCGTACGCACTCGAGCACGAGCCCGCGGAGAGCCCCTGGCGGGATCAGGCCCTCCACCTCTGGGGTTCGGCGCTCCTGTCGTCGGGAGACCTCGGCACCGCGCGCGACATCTTCGCGCAGGCGATCGAGCTTGCGACGGTCATGCAGAACCCCGACACCGTCATCCTCAGCGAGCCCGAGCTCGCGCTGATCGCCATCGACGACGGCCACTGGGTCGCCGCCGCGGCCCACGCGCAGCGGGGAGTGGACGCGATCGACGCGAGCCACATGGAGGGATACCCGACGACGGCGCTCGCTCTCGCGGTCGCCGCCCGGGTCGCCGTCCACAGTGGCGACCGCGAACGCGGCGAGCGCCTCCTCGCCCGCGGTATGCGGGCTCGCATCGGCTGCACCCACCTGCTCCCCTGGTTGTCGCTGCGAGTGCGGCTGCAGCTCGCCAAGGCCCACGTCATGCTCGGCGACCGTTCGGCGGCGTTCCATCTCCTGGCGGAGTGCGACCGCCTGCTGGCGAAGCGTCCCGACGTCGGGAGCGTCGCGACGCAGATCGAGGAGTTCCGTGCCGGCCTCGCGGTCGAACCGCACAGCGAAGGAACGGTCCCCCTGACCCCCGCCGAGCTGCGCCTGCTGCCCTACCTGCAGACGCATCTGACGATCGCCGAGATCGGCCAGCGCCTGTACGTCTCGCGCAACACCGTGAGCTCGCAGCTCAGCTCGATCTACCGCAAGCTCGCCGTGACGACCAGAGGGGGCGCGGTCGAGCGCGCCGTCACGATCGGGCTCCTCGGCGGATAGGCGCCGCGTCGCGGCCGCGCGTCCTCAGCGCCCGTCGTCCTGCAGGTCCTCGGCGTAGCCGAGCGCGGATGCGATCCGCGGGGCCGCGGCGACCGCCCGCGGCAGGCCGACGACGGTGACCAGTCCGTCCATCACGGCGATGATCTCCTCGGCCACGACGCCCGCGGAGAGCGCGTCGTCGACGGCGGTCCGCAGCGACACGTCCGGTGCGGACATCGCGATCAGCGCACCGATCCGGATGAGGTCTCGCGTGCGGTGATCGAGACTTCGCGACCACAGCTCGCCGGAATCGTCGGCAAGGGCGGGGTCGCCGATGCAGAACCGCCGGAGAAGCTCAGGTCCATCCAACGCCGGTCTCCCACCTTCGCGAACGAGCTGCAGATGTCCCCAAGTTCACACGGCAGCGGTCGCCGACGCACCACACAGATAGCGTGAACCCCTCCGGAGCTGGGAACCGTGGCGACCTCGAGCCCGTGGCAGGGAGCGAGCGGGCACGACTCGAAGCGGTGTCCGCACATGACGAAACCCCCGGTCATCCCGGGGATTCAGGTCTGTAGCAGGAGCGGGGCTTGAACCCGCGACCTCACGTTGCGGGGACCTGAGGTGCTGGCTCAAACCACGACCTTCGTCGAGCCTCGGTGAATCTAGCTGTGACCAGGCATCGGTGACGTCCCGCTCGTCAGCGGCGACACCGACGGCGACCACCACCGCCTGGGAGACGACCCGCCGGCCGACGCGGGCTTTGTAGTGGGTGGCGAAGTGAGTGACTTGGTCGTTGTCTCACTGACGCGTTGGGCGACGCGGTCTCGGGGGCTCAGGGCAGAGAGCCAATGGGCGCGTAATGGACGGTCGGTGCGCCTTGACTCAAACTGTCGGGACGGCCACCCGGCGAGGGGTACCGAATTCGCCTCGCGCAATCTTGTCGGCGGCGCACGACGAGTCGGCAGGATTTCGACTGGTCGTTCACCTCAGGCAGCATGCTCGCCCGTCGAAGCCGTGAGGAGTCCTCACGCCACCATCGCATCGACGAGTTGTGAAGCGTCCTCGACTTCTTCCAGGTTCTCGCACAGCTCACGGATGAGGGTGAGCTTGTCGTTCGCGAACGGGACAGCTGAGAAGCTGGCGCACTGACGCAGCTTTGCATCCAGGTCGTTCCACGTCATCGGGTTCCTCGTGTGGCCCTTCACGAACGGTGTCACGCGGTTGAGCTGTCGACCGTCGCGCAGAGTGATCGACACTTGGAAACCCTCGAACGGGTCAGGATGTGCCGCATCCGCGACGATACGCACGCGCGACATCAGCTCCCGCTTGTCGGCACGCTGCAATTCGGACTCAGACAGATCCTCGAGGAAGAACCCGCGGCTGACGACGGCGCTGGCGATCGTATAGGGCGCACTGAACATCGCTTCCGGTACGCTGCGCGGATTCCACTTCGCATCTGCCGGTTCGAACGTCATGCGAGACGCATCGCTCCCCCTGCAGTCGATCCACTCGATATCGGACGGGGAAAGATCGAACTCCTGAACGAGCGAGATCGCACTGGCGATGAAGCTATGCGTGAACTTGCACGCCGAGTACGGCTTCATCGACAGCCCCTCCGCGAGCTGCCATCTCTCTCCGAGCCCGTCGGTGAGCAGTTCAGGCTGAACATCGTCCCACGCGACGTGATGCAGGATGCCGCTCGGTCGGCCGGTGAAGACCCCGCGAGGAGCGGTGATCCCGGCGCGGGTCAGAAGCGCAGCCTTCACGGCGGTGTCTCCGGCGAAGCTGTGCTGGACACGCGGCATCTGCGTGCCTTCGTAGTACTTGTTGTACTCCGACATGCTGTGCACGGTGTACGCCATTCCTATTGCGTTCCATGTTTCGTCCGCAGACAGCCCGAGGACCTTCGCGACCGACGCGGCCGCGCAGAGCGGCCCATTCCATTCCCCCGGCATGCCCCATGTGGTGTGATACTGCGCCAGGTTGAGAGCGGCACTTGCACGAACGCCGACCTCACCGCCGGTGACGTACGCCGTGAGCAGATCCTTGCCGGTCACGGTGCGCCCGGCGATACCGCTCACGGCCAGCAATGCGGGCACATTCCATTCGCTGATGTGCCCCCCGGTCTCGTGGACATCTCCCATGTCGATCGCGCGGGCCATCACACCATTGCCGAATGCTGCCATCGGCGCAGACACCCGATGGCCGTAGACGAGCACGCGGGCCTCCGGCGCTCCGCCCCACTTGGCAACCTGCTCGGCGATGGCAGGGCTGACCTCCCAGGACGACCCCGCGATCGTTACGGCGAGTGTGTCGAGGATCGCCTTCTTCGCGAGTTCTATGACGTCGGTCGGAATATCGTCGTACCGGGTGCTGTGCACCATCCTGGCAAGGGCGCCCGCGGGCTCGCTGGCCAGCGAGTCAGTGGCCATGCGGGGGTCGGTCGCGTCGACAGCGTTATGAAGAACGGTCATATCACTCCTCCTTGAGCGGCGGATCGGATCGCTTCCGCGGTGGTACCACCAGGGGTCTCAGCGTAGGTGCGAATCACCCTGGTGAGTCAGAGCTTTCCGCTGGCCGAGAAGCGGATTGCCTGCAGAGAAAGCAGCAGTTCAGTCGGCCAAGCGGAGTTCGGCGACCGGGATGTCAAGGACCGAGCTCGTGTCGCCCTCGGGTACGAGGTCTTCACGCGGCGGCTGGGTTGCGGCGTTTCGCCCCGCTATCCGACCCGATACCATCGCCCAGCCGATGTGGAGCCCGTGGTTGAGCAGTTGCAGACCGCCCTGACCAGTCGATCCCGCTGCGAACAGGCCCGCGATCGCACGCCCGTCGCCGTCTACGACGCATAGAGAGGTATCCACCGACAAGCCGCCGTCCGCGAGTGTGATGTAGGGCTTCATCGGCCCGAGAGCGTAATAGGGGCCCTCGCCGATACCAGCGCCGAAACGTGTGCGGCCGAACTCAGGATCGGCACCCTGTTCGCGCGCCTCGCGCATCGACGCAACGCTGCGCGCCAAGCCGGCGGCATCGATGCCGGCCTTCCTCGCCAGGTCGTCGAGGGTGTCTGCTTTGTGGAACATGTCGGGCCGGTAGCGCGCGAAGTCCTGCACATAGGCGTAGGCAACGCCGGGAAAGGTCGACACGGGGTTCGGCCATGCGGAGAAGGTTCTCGCGAGTCGATCGTCGAACACCATGTAGCCGTTCCCACTGTCGCCGGCGACACCGCGCGCGAGCATCTTGTCCGAATCCTCGTTTGCGACACGCGCGCCTCGCTCATTGACGAGAATCGCTCCGGCTGCGTACAGAGTGTTATTCGGCCCCACCCAGCTGGTCAGGGCACCACGCAAGATCGTCGCGAGGAGGCGCCTCGGCAGCCGCTCTGCGATGGTGCGGACCGCCCGTGAGACGACGGGGTGCGCGGGCAGAAGCTTGATGGGGTCGGGGAAGCGACCGGGTGGAAAACGGAGACCCTCGTACAGTCGGTCCATCTGAAGGAGCACGCCTCCCACGTCGCTGCCGAGCCGCAGCCCGTCACCAGTGTTCGTAGTGTTCACCGCGGGAACCTTGGCTGCATCTTCGCCCACGAACGCAGCCTTCATGTCCTGAGCACCGGAGTAGTCGCCTGTCGCTAGGACCACCGCGCGCCGGCCGAAGTAGTTCGTGCCGTTCGCCCGGGCTCCGATGACCTCGCCCTGCGCGTTTCTCAGCAGCCGCTCGACGCGCTCACGGGTGCGCACGGCAACACCGCGCTTGGCTGCCTCGCGAGATAGCGCGACGATGTAGGCACCGGAGTTCGGCAGGACATTGTGCATGCGCGGCTTCTCGTACGGGGGCTCCGGGGTCGGTCCGAGGAAGTTCACTCCGATGCTCGACAGCCACTCCAGTGTGGGTCCGGCGTTCTCGGCGAGGACGCGGCGAAGTTCGACGTTCTCGCGCGCCTCGTCAGCGCCGTTGGCGGCTTTCATGTCCTCGATGAACAGCTCGGTGGAGTCGTTCACGCCTGCACGGTACTGGTACGACGTCCGGGCGGCCGTAAAACTTCCCACCGACATCCCCGTGCTTCCGCCCACCTTGGTGCACTTCTCGAGCACGAGCACATCGGCTCCGCTCGTCGCTGCGGAGATCGCCGCGGCGAGCCCCGCGCCTCCTGCGCCGATCACCAGCACATCTGTCGTCACGTTCTCACCGAGCATGAGGTCCTCTTCGCCCTTCCCCCGCCGCTTCCTCCACGAGGTGGCGAGATCGTGCCGCTGGCACGGCTTGCTTCCTAGATGCTAGGCACGCGTTGCACAAGGAGCAACTAGCCCATACCATTATTGCGTGTCGCGCAATACAACCTTGGTCCTGTCGGTGCACAAGGCCCTCGTGCTGGCCAAGATGCTCCTCGACGTCGAGTCCCTCGGCGTGACTGAAGCCGCCGTCGCGCTTGGCGTCAATGCGTCCACAGCGCAACGCCTCCTCGCGACGCTGACGGCCGACGGCTTCGCAGTTCGCCGAGATGACCGCAGGTACGTGGTGGGCCCCTTCCTACGCAGTGAGGAGTACGCCCCGACGTCACTTCCGATCAGTGGGCAGCTCCGGCCCTACCTCGAGCGGCTCTTCGAGCGCACCGGCGAGACTGTGCACGTCGCCACGCTCGTCGGCATCCGTATCCAGCACCTCGACGGCATCGAGGCGTCCCATCACTCGCTGCGCTTCGGCCTGCGTACTGGCGTTTGGCTGCCCGCGCACATCACGTCGGGCGGCAAGGCGCTTCTGGCGCAACTGAGCGACCCGGAGGTCGAGGCGAGATACAGGATGGCACTCGCCGGTCCACGCGGACAGCGGCTCGACGTCGACCTGCCGTCCCTTCGGGAGCAGCTCGACGACGTGCGCGACACGGGGATCGGATGGAATTTCGAAGAGAGCGAGCCCGGACTCGCCGCGATGGCAGTCGCCGTCATTCTCGCAGACGGCCAGCGAGCTGCGCTCAGCGTCGCCTTGCCGGTCGCGCGATTCACCAAGGAGAAGGGGGAACGCTGGGCCGCCGACCTGCGGGAGATCGCACAGACCGTCTCCCACGACCTCGCGAAGCCGCGGACGGATCCACAAGTCTGAGGATGGTTGGACCTCGGCCCCAGAGTCGCTGAGACTTCGATCCCGCCCCGGTTCTGCTCGGGACGCGTGGTGTTCGTCGCCTGTTGGTGCGCACGCGCGATCCTGGCATCA
>DATEOM010000017.1:0-13175 GCA_035274105.1 Microbacterium sp. | reverse complement strand
TGCCGTGCCATGCGGAGCGTCTCCACGATGCGGTCCGCGACGGGGTCGGCGAGGTTCGTCTTGAGCCGCTGGATGCTCGAATCGAAGTGCCCCGACGCCGCCATGTCTCGCGCGAACGCCGCGAACGCCGGCCGCAGCTCGGCGGGCGCCGAGTCCGCGAGGCTCGCGACCGCATCGGGCAGCGACATCCCCGCCCGCACCGAGGCGATGAGCAGATCGCACACATCGGGCCAGAGCCCGCGCCGCGTGCGCAGCAACGTGGAACGGCGCGCCCGCAACCATGTGAAGGGTGCGAGCGCACCGGCGACGGCGGCGACGAGGGCGAGGGCGGCGACCGGAGCGATGAGCCACGCCACCGCAGCCGCCACCGCGCCGCACACTCCCGCCACCACGACGATCGACGGCACCGAGACGCGCGCCATCCCCGCGTCTTCGAGGAGGCGCGCGATGCGTCCGCGCCGCACCGAGGCGGCGCGGCGGCCCGAGCCCGAGGGCCACAGCCAGGGCGACAGGATCAGGAGCAACCCGGCGGCGAGCACAGCACCCCAGACGAAGGTCACGCGGCGACCGCCCGGTACAGGGTGTGCGCGGTGATGACGCCGCCCGCGACGCCGGTCGGCGCGACGATCTCGACCACCCGTCGCGCGCCGGTCGCGTCGCGCTCGCAGTGGGCGACGAGGTCGACGGATGCTGCCACCGCCGGTTGCACGAAGCTCGCGTCGATGTTTCGCCCGGCCAGCAGCGGCAGCGCGGCGAGCTTGCCCAGGGCCTCCCGCGCCGAGTTGGCGTGGATCGTCGCCGCCCCGGGAACCCCGGTGTTGAGGGCCAGCAGCAGGTCGAGGGCCTCGGCGTCGCGCACCTCGCCGACGACCAGGCGGTCGGGACGCATACGCAGCGCCTCTTTCACCAGGCGGCGGAGTGTCACCTCGCCGGTGCCTTCGAGGCTCGGCTGCCGGCCCTGCAGAGCGACGAGATCGGGCGCCGCGACGGCGAGCTCGAACGTCTCCTCCACGGTCACGATCCGGTGCTCGGGCGGGCACGCCGCGATGAGCGCGCCGAGCAGCGTCGTCTTTCCCGCGTGCGTCGCACCCGAGACCAGCACCGACTGCCCCGCGATCATCGCGTCGCGCAGCAGCGTGGCCGCCGCAGGGTCGATCGAGCCTGCGGCGACGAGCCGTCCGAGATCGCGGTAGGCGGGCAGGAATTTGCGGATGTTGACGGCCCAGTGCCGCCTCGTGATGTCGGGGATCACCACGTGCAGCCGAGAACCATCGGGCAACGACGCGTCGACGAAGGGCTGACTCAGGTCGACGCGACGGCCGCTGGACTGCAGCATCCGTTCCACAAGATCGCGCACCGCCGTATCGGTGAGCATGAGCGGCGTCCGCTCCGGCACGCCGCCCCGGGCCACGAAGATGCGGTCGGGGGCGTTGATCCAGACCTCCTCGACCGTTGGATCGTCGAGGTACGCCTGCAGCGGGCCGAAGCCCGAGACCGCGGCGAGCACCTCCCGCACGCATGCCGTCTCGTCGTCGACGGGCGCGAGCCCGCGCGCGAGAGCGAAGTCGTTGTGCCGACGCACCTCGGCGCGGGCGATCTGCGCGGCGAACTCGGGATCGCGGGTCGGATCGGACCGCTCCGCGCGCAGGCGTTCGCGCACGCGTTCCGCCACGACGGTCGCGACGGGGGCGGCGGGGGAAGTCACCTCAGCATCCTCCCAATTCGCTGCGGAGCCAGCCGAAAGTTATCCACAGATGCGCGGGACGCCCCCGGGGGGCAGGATGGAGGAACCGACGAAGGGACGAAGATGACGAAGACGGAGATGGCCCCTGCGGCGAAGGCAGGACTCGGCGTGCTCGGCATCGTGCAGGTCGCGTTCGCGTTCCTCGCGTTCTGGGATCTCGCCCATCGCGACGCCGAAGAGGTGCGCGGGCCCAAGGTCGCGTGGATCCCCGCGATCCTCGTCAACTGGATCGGCCCCGCGAGCTACTTCCTGTTCGGGATCCGACGCTGATCCCGAGCGACGCTCCGGGGGCGGGCCCCACAGCCGACCCCCCGTCGCCTCAGTAGACTGAACCCACTCGCGGGAGTGGTGAAATTGGCAGACACGCAGGATTTAGGTTCCTGTGCCTCCGGGCGTGTGGGTTCAAGTCCCACCTTCCGCACGCGAGTTCTCGCATCCTCCGCCGACTGACGACGGGACGACCATCGTGCACGCAGTTCCCACAGCCCTGATCCCGTGGCTGGATCCGGCCGCCATCATCGAATGGGCGGGCCCCTGGGCGCTTGCCGTGGTGTGCTTCATCGTCTTCGCCGAGACCGGCCTCCTCGTCGGCTTCCTGCTGCCCGGCGACACCCTGCTCGTCATCTCGGGCCTCCTGACCCACACGAGCAACATCTTCGGCGTCAACATCTGGGTGGTCTCGCTGCTGATCGGCCTCGCCGCGTTCGTCGGCGGTGAGGTCGGGTACTACATCGGTCACAAGGGCGGCCCCGCAGTCTTCGAGAGGAAGGAATCGGGCCTGTTCAGCGTGAAGAACGTCGAGCGCACCAACGCGTTCTTCGAGCGCTTCGGCGGGCTCACGATCATCCTCGCGCGCTTCGTGCCCATCGTCCGCACGTTCGCACCGGTCGCCGCGGGCATCGGCCACATGAACAAGTGGAAGTACACCCTCTACAACTTCATCGGCGCCGTGCTCTGGGGCTTCGGGCTGACGATGTTCGGCTATCTGCTCGGCTTCATCCCGCCCGTGGCCACCTTCGTCGAGAACTACATCGACCTCATCCTCCTGGTCGCCGTCGGCGGCACGGCCCTCGTGACGCTGTGGCACTACCTCCGCGAGCGCAGCAAGGCGAAGAAGGCGGCGGCCGCCGGTGAGGACGTCGTCACCGACCACGCCGAGGCTGAGGCGCTCGTGCTCGATCCCGAGGTGTTCGAGCGCGGCCCCGAGCACGGCGACGCACCCAAGGCCTGAGCCGATCGGCGCTCAGTCCGTCAGGAGGCCTTCTTCTTCTTCGCCGCGGGCTTCTTCGCGGGTGCCTTGGCCGCCGTCTTCGCCGGGGCGGCAGCATCCGTCTTCCCGGAGGCCGACTTCGCGCCGCCTTCGCGAGCCGCACGCGACTTCTCGACGCTGGCGCGCAGCGCGGCCATGAGGTCGATGACCTCGCCACCGGCCTCCTCTTCCTCCTGTTCGCCGAAGGTCTCGGCGGTGTCGACCGCGTCGCCCTTCTCGAGCTTCGCCTCGATGAGGGTCCGCAGCTCCTCCTGGTACTCGTCCTTGAACTCCTCGGGGTCGAAGTCGCTCGAGAAGCTCTCGACGAGGGACGCCGACAGCTCGAGCTCCTTCGCCGAGATGCGCACGGACTCGTCCAGCGAGGGGAACGCGGCCTCCCGCACCTCGTCGGACCACAGCAGCGTCTGCAGCACCAGGACGTCATCGCGCACCCGGAGCGCCGCGAGCCGGGTCTTCTGCCGCAGCGAGAAGCGCACGATCGCCGTGCGGTCGGTCTGCTCGAGGGTCTTGCGCAGCAGGACGTAGGCCTTCGGTGAGCTCGAGTCGGGTTCGAGGTAGTAGGCACGGTCGAGGGTGAGCAGATCGATCTGCTCACTCGGCACGAACTCCACGACATCGATCTCGCGACTGCGCTCCGCCGGGAGCGACTCGAGGTCTTCCTTGGTCAGGACGACGGTCTTCTCGCCGTCGTCGTACGCCTTGTCGATATCGGAGTACGGAACGACCTCACCGTCGATCTCGCAGATCCGCTGGTAGCGGATGCGGCCGCCGTCCTTGTTGTGCACCTGGTGCAGCGAGACGTCGTGGTCTTCGGTCGCCGAGTACACCTTCACCGGCACGTTGACGAGACCGAACGTCAGTGCACCCTTCCAGATCGCTCTCACCCCACCAGTGAACACCAGGGCGGCGACACGCGGCCACCCCTTGCGGAACGTGGCCCCGATACTCTGAGCCCATGGCGGGCGACGAGCAGCTGGTGCGCATCGGCGGGCGCCGCCTGCGCGTCACGAATCTCGAGAAGGTGCTCTACCCCGAGACCGGTACCACCAAGGGCGAGGTGATCGACTACTACTCGCGCATCGCCGACGTGCTGATCCCTCACGTGGTCGGCCGTCCCGTCACCCGAAAGCGCTGGCCCGACGGCGTGGGCAGCGAGGAGGACCCCGGCATGGTCTTCTTCGCCAAGGACCTCGAGCGGGGTGCGCCGTCGTGGGTGAGACGGATGCCCATCCCGCACTCGACGGGAACCAAGGACTATCCGCTGGTCGGCGACGTTCCGACCCTCGTCTATCTGGCGCAGGTCGCGAGCCTCGAACTGCACGTGCCGCAATGGCGGTTCGACGCCGACGGCGGGCGCGGTCCCGCTGATCGGCTCGTGCTCGACCTCGACCCCGGTCCCGGAGTCGGCCTGCCCGAATGCGCGGTGGTGGCGGGGTGGGCCCGGGAGATCCTGCTCGACATGGGACTCGAGCCCTACCCGGTCACGAGCGGCAGCAAGGGCATCCACCTCTACACGGCGCTGCCGCCGGGTCAATCGACGGAGCAGGCCTCCGCGCTCGCGAACGAACTCGCCCGCGCGATCGAAGCCGACCACAAGGACCTCGTCGTCAGCAGCATGAAGAAGACCGAGCGGCACGGCAAGGTGCTCATCGATTGGAGCCAGAACAACGGGTCCAAGACGACGATCGCGCCGTATTCGCTGCGCGGTCGCCCCCACCCGACCGTCGCCGCGCCGCGCACGTGGGACGAGCTCGACGATCCCGGGCTGCGCCATCTCGACTTCACCGAGGTGCTCGAGCGCGCCGAGACGATCGGCGACCCGATGGCCGCACTCGGCTTCCACGCCGGCGGCCGTGCGGCGGAGTCCGGCCCGTTGTCGGCCTACATCTCCAAGCGCAGTGCCGACCGCACCCCCGAGCCGGTGCCGGCGAACCCCCTGGGCTCCACACCACACGGCGAGCTCCCCCGGTTCGTGATCCAGGAACACCACGCGACCGCCCTGCACTGGGACTTCCGCCTCGAGCACGACGGTGTGCTGGTGAGCTGGGCGGTGCCCCGCGGTGTGCCCCACTCCTACAAGCGCAACAACCTCGCCATCATGACCGAGGACCACCCCATGGAGTACGCCACCTTCGAGGGGACGATCCCCGCGGGCGAGTACGGCGGCGGCACCGTGACCATCTGGGACGACGGCCGCTACGAGCTCGAGAAATGGCGCGACGACGAGGTAATCGCGACGCTGGAGGGCCGTCCCGGCGGGCCGCTGGGGCGCGTGCGCCTGGCGCTCATCCGCACGGCCGGCGAGGGCGAGAAGTCCAGCTGGCTGCTTCATCGCATGAAGACGGATGCTGAGGGCCGGGCTCAGCCGGACGGCATCGTCGTCGAACCCAGCCCGCAGGCCGACGCGCCGCGGCGCGAGCCGGCCCCCCGTTCGCCGAGTTCAGGAGATCTGGCGAGGACAGGGGCTGCTGCGAAAAAGCGTCCTGTCTCCGCCAGATCTCCTGATCCGGGCAAGCCTTCCGTCGCGCCCGCGCCCGTGCCGGGGCTGGATCTCGACGCACTGCGCCCCATGCTGGCGACGTCGGCGACGCCCGCGCTCGCCGTGCAGGCCGCCGCACGCTGGGACGAGACGGCGTGGGTCGAGATGAAGTGGGACGGCATCCGCGCGGTCGGTGCGTGGGACGGTGAGCGCCTGCGCCTGTTCGCCCGCAGCGGCAACGAGGTCACTCATCGCTATCCCGAGCTGACCGCGGTCGACGCCGGCTTCGGCGACGAGCCCTGCGTCGTCGACGGCGAGCTGGTGGCCCTCGAGCCCGATGGCCGCCCCAGCTTCCCGCTCCTGCAGACGCGGATGAACCTCGAGCACGCCGGCGACATCTCGCGCGTCGCGCGGCGCACGCCGGTGCGCTATTACCTCTTCGACGTGCTCTCCCACGACGGCGACGACCTCGCCGCCCTGCCGCTGCGCGAACGGCGGGACGTCCTCGAGGCGGTGGCGGCAGCATCCATCGACGCAATCGCCGTGCCACCGGTCTTCGACGACGTCGACGCCGCCCTCGACACGAGCGTGCAGCTGCGCCTGGAGGGCATCGTCGTGAAGGACCCGGCGTCGCGGTATCTCCGCGGCGGCCGCTCGGAGTCCTGGCTGAAGGTGAAGAACACGCGCACCCAGGAGGTCGTGATCGCGGGCATCCGCCCGGGGAAGGGCGGCCGCAGCACGACCTTCGGGTCGCTGCTGCTCGGCATCCCGGGGGACGACGGGCTGCAGTACGCGGGGCGCGTCGGCAGCGGCTTCAGCGACTCGACGCTCGCCACGCTCCTGAAGAAGCTGACACCGCTGCGCACCGCCGAGAATCCCCTGGTCGGCGTGCCCCCGCTCGACGCGCGGGACGCGCTCTGGGTGCGCCCCGAGCTCGTCGGCGAGGTGGAGTACGGCGAGTTCACCCCCGGCGGCATCCTCCGCCACCCCCGCTGGCGGGGTCTGCGCCCCGACAAGTCCCCCGCCGAGGTCCGGCGCGAAGACTGACGCCGCCGCTAGGCGTGGGCCCCGTGCTCGACGTGTCCGGCCGGCTCGAGCTGGAAGGTCGAGTGCTCCACGTCGAAGTGGTCGGACAGGCATGACTGGAGGGTGCTGAGGATGCCGGCGGCCCGACCGTCGGCGAGAGCAGCACCCTCGACGACCACGTGCGCGGTGAACACCGGTGCCCCGCGCGTGAGCTGCCAGACGTGCACGTCATGCACGTCGACGACGCCGGGGGTGGCGAGGATGTGCTCGCGGATCTCGTGCACGTGCGTGCCCTGCGGCGCCGACTCGGCCAGCACCGACACGACCTCACGGAGGAGGCCGATCGCCCGCGGGATGATCATCGCGGCGATGAGCAGCGACGCGATCGCGTCCGCCTGATACCAGCCGGTGGTGACGATGACGATCGCGGCGACGATCACCGCCGCAGAGCCGATGAGATCGCCGAGCACCTCGAGGTACGCGCCGCGCACGTTGATGCTGTGACGCTGCGCGGAGCTCAGCAGCCACATCGCGACGCCGTTCGCGGCGAGCCCGACGATCGCGACGACGAGCATCAGCCCGCCGGCGACCTCGGCCTCACGGGGATGCAGCAGGCGCGAGATGCCCTCGAAGGCGACCCATGCCGACAGCACGATCAGGATCACGCCGTTGATCAGGGCGCCGAACACCTCGGCACGCTGGTAGCCGAACGTGCGACGGTCGTTCGCGGGCCGGGCCGCGACGGTGCTCGCGATCAGGGCGATCACGAGGGCCGCAGCATCCGTGAACATGTGCGCCGCGTCCGCGAGAAGCGCGAGCGATCCCGACAGCACCGCGCCGACGATCTGCACCACCATGACGGTGGCGGTGATCGCGAGCGAGATCGCGAGCAGGCGACGGTTTCCCGCCCCTCGGATCCCGGTCGGCGCGTGATCGTGCATGACCTCAGGCTAAGCCCGGCGCGGCGCCGGACAGGGCCGTTCGGCGTAGTCGGGAATGAGTCTGATTCTCACGTGCGAATCATCCAGCTGATAGCGTCGCGCCGTGACGGACGACGGCGAGCGAGTGACCGATCGCCCGTGGCGGCGCCCTGGTGCGTTCGCCTATGCCCGCCATCGCCTGGCACGGGCGGTGCGTCCTCCCGTCGTGGTCGCACCGATCGGCACCGACGTGCGGATCCAGCGCGATGTCGAGGTGCCGATGCGCGACGGCACGCTCCTGCGGGCGAACGTGTACCTGCCGACGACCGGCGGCCCCGTGCCGGCGATCCTGTGCGCGCACCCGTACGGCAAAGACGCGCTTCCGCGCCGCCGAGGCCGGAGCTACCGGATCAATCCGCAGTTCCGCATCCTGCGGCAGACCGCACCCGTGCACATCTCGGATGAGACGAGCTGGGAGGCACCGGACCCGGCGTGGTGGGTGCCGCAGGGGTACGCCGTGGTCAACCTCGACGTGCGCGGCGCCGGCCGCTCGGACGGCGTGGGTTCGTTGATGAGCGACGCCGAGGCGGAAGACGTCTTCGACGCGATCGAGTGGATCGCCGCGCAGGAGTGGTGCGACGGCGGGGTCGCGATGCTCGGTGTGTCGTACCTCGCGATCTCGCAGTACAAGGCCGCGGCCCTCCGTCCGCCGCACCTCCGGGCGATCGTTCCCTGGGAGGGCTTCACCGACGCATACCGCGACTTCTTCTACCCCGGCGGGGTTCAGGAGATCGGATTCTCCCGGTTGTGGACGACGCTCGTCCGTCGCGCCGCGCGAATGTCTCCGGATCTGGGTCGAGAGGCGGCGGCGCGTCCTGACGATGATGCGTGGTGGCGCTCGCTGGCACCCGACCTGAGCCGGATCGAGACGCCGATGCTCATCTGCGGCAGCTTCTCCGACGCCAACCTGCACTCCCGCGGCAGCTTCCGCGCGTTCGTCCAGGCCGGGTCGCCGGACCGTCACCTGTTCACCCATCGCACCGGCAAGTGGGCGGCGTTCTACGGCGATGAGGCCAAGGCGGTGCAGCGCGCCTTTCTCGACACACATCTGAAGGGGGCCGCGTCCGCCGTGCCGCGCGTACGGCTGGAGGTCCGCGAGCGCGGCGATCTCATCCATGCGATCCGGGAAGAAGACGTCTGGCCGCCCGAGACCCGGCCGCTGCTGCTTCACCTCGCTGACGGAGGTCGGCTGTCGCTTTCGCCGGGGCGGACCGGCAGTTCCGTCTCGGTGCCCGGCAGGCGACGTGCGGCGACGTTCTCCTGGGTGTTCCCGGGCGACACCGAGGTCACCGGCGAGGCGAGGGTGCGTCTGCGGGTGGGCGCGGCGGTCGCGGGCCGGGTGTCGATCTTCGTCGGGCTCTCGAAATGGAGCGGCGGTCGATTCGTCCCGTTCGAAGGGTCGTACGGCTTCGGCCGAGATCTCGTCACGACGGGCCTTCGCCGGCTCGACGTGCACGGCGCCCCCACGGAGGTGGAGATCGACTTCGCTCCGTCCGCGACGTTCTTCCGCGCCGGCGATGAACTGCGGCTGCATGTCGCGGCCCGCCAGCTCTCCCCGCGGAACCCGCTGACGGGCGCGTTCCCCGCGCTCTATCGCGCCGGCGGGCGCGCCGGCTTCTCGCTGCACTCCGATCCCGCCCGACCGCAGGTGCTCGAGCTGCCCCTCGTCGAACGGCGCTGATCCGTCGTCTCAGAGCTCGGCGAGCAGCTCGGCGAGCGCGACGAAGGCGCGAGAGCGATGGGATGCCGCGTTCTTCTCGTCCGCCGTGAACTCGCCGACGGTCCGCTCGGCGCCAGGCTGCTGCCCGTCGGGAACGAAGATCGGGTCGTAGCCGAAGCCGCCGGCGCCCGAAGGCGCGGTCGCCAGACGCCCGGGCCAGATGCCCTCGACCACGTGCTCCACGGGTTCTCCGTCGGTCGTCGGCACGACGAGCGCGATCGTCGAGACGAACTGCGCGGTGCGGTGCGGGTCGCCGATGTCGGAGAGCTGGTCGAGCAGCAGGTTCAGGTTGGCCGCGGCATCCTTCGCGTGTCCGGCCCAGTACGCCGAGAACACGCCGGGCGAACCGCCCAGCACATCGACGCACACGCCCGAGTCGTCGGCGAGGGCGGGCAGTCCGGTGTGTTCAGCGGCGGCGCGCGCCTTGATGAGCGCGTTCTCGGCGAACGTGACGCCGTCCTCGATCGGCTCGGGCCCGTCGTACCCGACGACCTCGAAGTCGGGGCGCGTCGCCGCGACGATCGCCTGGAACTCCTCGACCTTATGCGGGTTGTGGGTTGCGAGGACGATGCGTTTCGGCTCGCTGCGCTCGCTCAACGACCGGCTCCCATCCGTCACTCCCCCGCGGGCTGCAGGGCGGCGAGCTGGTGGGTGCGCAGGTCGGCGCAGCCGTTCACCCCGAGCTCGAGCAGCGCGTCGAGTTCGCGCTTGTCGAACGGCGCTCCTTCGGCGGTGCCCTGCACCTCGACGAACAGGCCGCGTCCGGTGACGACGACATTCATGTCGGTCTCGGCGCGCACGTCTTCGACGTACGCGAGGTCGAGCATGGGCTCACCGTCGATGATGCCGACCGAGACCGCGGCCACCGAGTCGAACAGCACCTGGGCCTTCTGGCCGATGAACTTCTTTCCCCGGCCCCACTCGATCGCATCCGCGAGCGCGACGTAGGCGCCCGTGATGGCGGCCGTGCGCGTGCCGCCGTCGGCCTGCAGCACGTCGCAGTCGATGACGATGGTGTTCTCGCCGAGCGCCTTGGTGTCGACGACGGCGCGGAGGGCGCGGCCGATGAGGCGCGAGATCTCGTGCGTGCGGCCGCCGATCTTGCCTTTGACGCTCTCCCGGTCGTTGCGCTCGTTGGTGGCGCGCGGCAGCATCGCGTACTCGGCGGTGATCCAGCCCTTCCCCTTGCCGGTGAGCCAGCGCGGCACGCCGTTCGTGAACGACGCCGTGCACAGCACCTTCGTGTTCCCGAAGGAGATGAGGGCGGACCCCTCGGCCTGGCTCGACCAGCCCCGCTCGATCGTGATGGGGCGCAGCTGGTCGACGGAACGGCCGTCGGCACGGGTGATGTCGGTCATGCGGTTCTCCTCCGGAGGGGGACGGATGCCTCAGCCGAGGCGCCGGGCAGGGGTCGAGGCAGTGGGCAGGTCGATGGCGCCGGTCTGGACGAGACGCACAGCGGTGACCTCGCGGCCCATGAGCCGGTGCGCCAGGCGCAGGAACTCGTCGGCGGACGCGCCGGTGGCCTCGTAGACGTGGCGGGGCTCGGCATCCGCACCCGCCAGGAGGTCGCGGGAGACCAGCTGGCGGTAGACGTCCTTCGCGGTCTCGGTGTCGCTCGACACGAGGCTGACGTCGGGCCCCATCACGTAGCTGATCGCACCCTCGAGGAACGGATAGTGGGTGCAGCCCAGCACCAGCGTGTCGACCTCCGCCGCGCGCAGCGGCGCGAGGTACTCCTCGGCGACCGCGAGCACCTCGGGCGAGCCGGTGATGCCGGCCTCGACGAACTCGACGAAGCGCGGGCAGGCCCGGGCGAAGACGGTCAGGCGCTCGTTGACCCCGAGCATGTCCTGGTACGCGCCGGAGCCGATGGTGCCGGCGGTGCCGATGACGCCGACGCGGCCGTTGCGCGTCGTCGACATGGCGGTGCGCACGGCGGGGTTGATCACTTCGACCACGGGCACGTCGTAGCGCTCGCGCGCGTCGCGCAGCATCGCGGACGACGCCGTGTTGCACGCGATCACGAGCATCTTCACACCCTGCGACACCAGGTCGTCGAGCACCTCGAGCGCGTAGCGGCGGACGTCGGCGATCGGCTTGGGCCCGTAGGGCGAGCGCGCGGTGTCGCCGATGTACAGAATGGACTCGCGCGGCAGCAGCGCCGAGACGGCCCGCGCGACCGTGAGCCCGCCGACTCCGGAGTCGAAGATTCCGATCGGCGCGTCGTTCACGAGAATCCACCCTACGCCAGCGGGTCGCCGCGGGGCACGGCGAAGCCGCGGCGAGCAGAGCGAGTCCTCGGGGGGAACCCCGCGTCATGAAAAGCTAGGCTGACCCGCATGGCCGCCTCGACCGCCCTGCTGACCGACCGCTACGAGCTCACGATGGTCGACGCCGCGCTCCGCGACGGCACCGCCCACCGTCGGTGCGTGTTCGAGCTGTTCGGCCGGCGCCTTCCCGGCGCGCGTCGCTTCGGCGTCGTCGGGGGCACGGGCCGGCTGCTGTCGCTCATCCGCGACTTCCGCTTCGCCGATGAGGAGCTGCGCTTCCTCCGTGACGAGAAGGTGGTGGATGCTGCGACCCTCGACTTCCTGGAGGGCTACCGGTTCACCGGCTCGGTGACCGGGTACCGGGAGGGCGAGCTGTACTTCCCGGGCTCGCCCATCCTCACGGTCGAGGGGACGTTCGCCGAGGCCGTCGTGCTCGAGACCCTCGCGCTGAGCGTGCTCAACCACGACTCCGCCATCGCGACCGCCGCCGCCCGCATGAGCATCGCCGCCGGAGACCGGCCGCTCGCCGAGATGGGCTCGCGGCGAGCGGGTGAGTCGTCCGCGGTCGCGGCGGCGCGCGCCGCGTACATCACCGGATTCAGCGCGACGTCGAACCTGGAGGCGGGCCGTCGCTGGGGCGTCCCGACGATGGGCACCGCTGCGCACGCGTGGACGCTGCTGCACGACACCGAGGAGGACGCGTTCCGCGCTCAGATCGAGGCCCTCGGCGTCGAGACGACCCTGCTCGTCGACACCTACGACATCCGTCAGGGCGTCGAGACCGCCATCCGCGTGGCGGGAACCGGACTCGGCGGGGTCCGCATCGACTCCGGCGACCTCCCGACGGTGGCGGCGGAGGTGCGCGCCCAACTCGACGAGCTGGGCGCCACCGGCACGCGCATCACCGTGACGAGCGACCTCGACGAGTACGCGATCGCCGCGCTCGCAGCATCCCCCGTGGACTCGTACGGCGTGGGCACCTCGGTGGTCACGGGGTCCGGCACGCCGACCGCCGGCATGGTCTACAAGCTCGTCGCCCGGCAGGATTCGGACGGCGGCTGGGTCGGCGTCGCGAAGGCGTCGACCGACAAGGCGTCGAAGGGCGGACGCAAGGCGGCCTTCCGCACGCTGGATGGCGGCACCGCGACGAGCGAGCTCATCATCGTGTCGGACGGCTTCGAGGCGCTGGACACCGCGTCGGCGCATCCCGACTCCCGGGCGCTGCACGTGCCGCTGGTCGTCGACGGCGAACCGGATGCCTCGCACGAGGGCCCCGAGGGCGTCCACGCCGCGCGGGCACACCATGCGCGCGTGCGCGAGGAGCTTCCGGTGCGCGGACTCGCGCTCAGCCGCTCCGACCCGGCGATCCCGACGGTGTACGCCGACGCCGAGTGATCAGCCCTGCAGCGACTCGTAGATCTCTTTGCAGGTCGGGCACACGGGGAACTTCTCCGGGTCGCGGCCGGGCGTCCACTTCTTGCCGCACAGCGCACGCACCGGCTTGCCGGTGATGGCGGACTCGAGGATCTTGTCCTTCTTCACGTAATGCGAGAAGCGCTCGTGGTCACCCGGCTCGATGTTCTCTTCTTTGAGGAGCTCTTCGAGCTCGCGATCGAGGGTCGCGATGCCGCCCTGGTCGGGGCTGTCCAGCGGGGTGCTCATGGTCTGCCAGTGTAGTCGGGG
>DATEOM010000016.1:0-2207 GCA_035274105.1 Microbacterium sp. | reverse complement strand
CCTCGGGCTACCTGCGTCTGTCGTACGCCCTCGGCGACGACGCCCTCCTCGAGGGTGTCCAGCGCCTGCAGCGCCTCTTCGCGTCGTAACGACCTTTTCGGAACGCGGATGCCTCGCCCCGAGGCATCCGCGTTCCTGTATGTCGCCCGGTCTCTCCGGATTTGGGGCGCGCCCCGTGTAATTGGGGCGCGCGCCGTGCGCCCCAAACGCACGCCGTGCGCCCCAAACCGAATGGGGACGGATGCTGCGACCCGACGCTAGAGCTCGACGTTCACCAGGACGGGCTCGGGCTGGAGGACCAGGCCGAACTCGGACTGCACGCGACCCTGGATGAAGCGGGCGAGCTCGGCGAGCTCGGCGGCGGTCGCGTGGTCGCGGTTCGTGAGCGCCAGGGCGTGCTTGGTCGACAGCCCGGCGCGCGAGCGCGGCAGCTTGAAGCCCTTGCGCACCCCGGCGTGCTCGATGAGCCAGCCCGCGCTCACCTTGACGTCGGACTCGACGGTGGTGGGAGCGGGCACGTAGCCGTCGAAGTTCGCGAGCGGGATGACCAGCACGGGGTCGAGATCGGGGTGCACGGGCCAGCGCGGGCACGCGTCGGGAAGCGTGCGGGCGAAGGATGCCGACACCACGGCGTTCTGGAAGAACGAGCCGGCGCTGTACGTGTCGGGGTCGGCGGCGTCGAGCACCATCCCCTTGCTGCGGCGGGTCTCGAGGATGCGGTCGCGCACCCACGCGAGCGTCACCTCGTCGTCGGGGCCGAGGCGCAGCGCGGTGCGCAGCTGGTCGCCGGAGATGCGGCGGGCAGCCTGGCCGATTTCGGGGAGGTCCAACGTGACCGAGAGGATCACCGCGCGCCGCGCGGGCACCGAGCCGTAGTGGTGCTTGAGCACCGACGTGCGAAAGCCCAGCCCGAGCTCGGCCGCGGGCACGGTCGAGACCTCTCCGGTCGACTCGTCGAGCAGCTCGACCTCGCTGAGGGTCTGCACGATCTCCTGGCCGTACGCGCCGATGTTCTGCACCGGAGCGGCGCCGACGGTTCCGGGGATCCCCGACATCGCCTCGATGCCGCCGAGTCCTTCGGCGACCGCGAAGCCGACGAGGTCGTCCCAGTCGTGACCCGCCTGCACCTTCAGCCGCACGCGTCCGGGCAGGGGCGACGGCAGCCGTTCGATCCCCTTCGTGAGCACGCGCACCACGGTGCCGTCGAAGGGCTCGTCGCCCACGAACAGGTTCGATCCGCCGCCGAGCACGAGCCACTCGTCGCCGGAGGCCCACACGTCGCGAAGGACATCGACGAGCTCGGCCGTGGTGGCGGCGTCGATCATGCGCTCGGGCGTGCCGCCGGTGCGCAGCGTCGTGAGCCGCGACAGCGGGATGGGGGTCACGTCGGGCATGTGTCAGACGGTCCGGACGCGCACCTGCGCCTTGACCAGCACGGTGTTGCCGTCGAACGACACGGTGAGGTCGATGCGCGCCGACTCGTCGTCGACCGCGCCGACCTTCGCGACGACGGTGACGTCGGCGCCGGTCTCGGGGTCGACCACGACGGGCTTGGTGAAGCGCACGCCGTACTCGAGGATGCGGCCGGTGTCGCCCACCCACGACTCGAGAGTGCCGACGGCGAGGCCCATCGTGAGCATGCCGTGGGCGAGCACACCGGGGAGGCCGACCGCGGCCGCGACGTCGTCGCGGTAGTGGATTTGGTTGAAGTCCCCGGAGGCGCCGGCATAGCGCACGAGCGACTCTCGGGTGAGGTGCACCGTCCGCTCGGCGACGACGTCTCCGACGGTCAGGTTCTCGAGCGCGCTCATTCGTCGCCCTCCCCCACGAGCAGGACGGACGTCGCGGTGACGACGTGGTCGCCCGCAGCATCCGTGATCTCGGACTCGCTCGTCACCATCGCGGCGGCGCCCATCGCGCGGATGCCGGTGACCGACAGCTTCGCGGTGAGTTCGTCGCCCGCCACGATCGGCCGCGAGTAGCGGAACTTCTGCTCGGCGTGCAGCACGTTCTTGAGGACGATGCCCGAGTCGGGCTCGCCCAGCAGCTGCTGGAGCGTGGCGTCGGTCACGACGATCGCGAAGGTCGGCGGCGCGACGACGTCGGCGTAGCCGAGCGCCTGCGCGGCGGTGAGGTCGGTGTGCTGCGGGTCGTCGGCGAAGACGGCGCGCGCGAACTCGCGCACCTTCTCGCGACCCACGAGGTAG
>DATEOM010000015.1:0-3265 GCA_035274105.1 Microbacterium sp. | reverse complement strand
GTCGAAGGCGGGCTATGGTCGGAGAGATGCGGTACACAGCGACAGTGGAGTCCGGGGGCCCACGATGAGCGCGACGAAGCGCCGGACCAGCAAGAAGGCGTCCTTCGTGGTAGTCGCCAACCGGCTGCCGGTGGATCGGATCGAGAACCCGGACGGCTCGGTCGAATGGCGCACCTCGCCCGGTGGGCTGGTGACCGCGTTCGAGCCCGTGATGCGCAGACACCGTGGCGCCTGGGTCGGCTGGCCGGGATCTCCGGACGACCAGCTCGAGCCCTTCACCCACAACGACCTCCAGCTCGAGCCGGTGCTGCTGTCCGCCGAGGACGTCGAGATGTACTACGAAGGGTTCTCGAACGCGACCCTCTGGCCGCTCTACCACGACGTGGTCGCCCCACCGCTGTATCACCGTGACTGGTGGGACCGCTATGTCGCCGTCAACACCCGGTTCGCGGAGGCAGCCGCCCGGGTGTCCGCCGAGGGTGGCCTGGTCTGGGTGCAGGACTACCAGCTGCAGCTCGTCCCGCAGATGCTGCGCGAGGCCCGTCCCGACCTCACCATCGGCTATTTCCACCACATTCCGTTCCCCGCATACGGGCTCTACTCGCAGCTGCCCTGGCGTCGCCAGGTGCTCGAGGGACTGCTCGGCGCGGACGTCATCGGGTTCCAGCGGGTGGCGGATGCCGGCAACTTCGCGCGCGCGGTGCGCCGCCAGCTCCGCTACCAGACCAAGGCGACCGGCATCACGGTTCCCGAGCCGGACGGCTCGACGCGCAACGCACTCGCGAGGGCGTTCCCGATCTCGATCGACACCGGGTCGTACATCGAACTCGCCGCTCGCCCTGACATCCAGGCCCGCGCGGCGGAGATCCGCGAGAGCCTCGGCAACCCGAAGAAGATCCTCCTGGGGGTCGACCGGCTCGACTACACCAAGGGCATCCGCCACCGTCTCAAGGCGTTCGGCGAGCTCCTCGAGGACGGCCGGATCGACGTCGAGGACGTCACCCTCGTGCAGGTCGCGAGCCCGAGCCGCGAACGCGTCGAGGCGTACATGCAGCTGCGTGACGAGATCGAGCTCACGGTCGGCCGCATCAACGGCGATCACGACACGATGGGCCACACCGCGATCCGCTACCTGCACCAGGCGTACCCGCGGGACGAGATGGTGGCGCTGTTCCGCGCCGCCGACGTCATGCTCGTGACGGCGCTGCGCGACGGCATGAACCTCGTCGCCAAGGAGTACGTCGCTGCACGCACCGACAACCGGGGCGTGCTCGTGCTCAGTGAGTTCGCCGGCGCCGCGGACGAGCTTCCGAGCGCCATCCGCATCAACCCCCACGACATCCATGGCATGAAGGAGGCGATCATGCGCGCGATCGAGATGCCGGCCGCCGAACAGGGCCGACGCATGAGGGCGCTGCGCAAGAAGGTCGTCGAGAACGACGTCGCCAGCTGGTCTCGATCCTTCCTCGATGCGCTCGACGCCGCCCGGACGGCCAAGCGCGCGAAGCAGGCCGGCGCGTGACGGCGGCGGACGACGCGATCGCCCGGCTCGCAGCATCCGATCGTCTTCTCGTCGCCCTCGATTTCGACGGGACGCTGTCACCTCTCGAGGACGAGCCGATGGACGCACGGATGCTGCCCGCCGCCCGGGATGCCGTGGACGCGCTGATCGCGACGCCTGACACGATCGTCGCGTTCGTGTCGGGACGCAGCCTCGTGGACCTGCGGGTCATCGCCGAGCACGACGACGCCTCGCAGGAGCTGCTCGCGGGATCGCACGGTGCGGAGTTCTGGATCCCGGGCGAGGGCATCGCGAGCCACGGCGAGGACGACGCGGATGTCGCGCTGCGGGACGCCCTGCGGGGCCACGCGGAGGACGCCACCGCGCACCTCGAGGGCGTCTGGATCGAGCCCAAGACGTTCGGGTTCGGCGTGCACACGCGTCGGGCGAGCGCTGAGGCGGCCGCGGAGGCGAATCGCGTCGTCGATGCGATCGTCTCGGCCGAGGCGCCGCAGTGGCGACGCCGCACCGGCCACAACATCGTCGAGTTCGCGTTCCGGCACGAGGGCAAGGACTCCGCGATCGCCGAGCTGCGCGAGCGGGTCGGCGCGACCGCCGTGCTGTTCGCCGGCGACGACGTGACCGACGAGGACGCCCTCGCGAGCCTCGGGGAGGGCGATCTCGGCGTGCGCGTGGGGGAGGGGCAGACCTCCGCCGCCGTGCGGGTCGCCGACATCGCCGCGCTCGCGGCGCTGCTGCACCGGCTCGCGGAGACGCGTTCGCGGACCCGCGCCTAGGTTCGCGGCCGTCGCCTCCGTCACTCGGGCCGAGCGACTCGCCATGCGGGAATACACTGAACCAATGGCCCAGCCCGATTCGCCCGCTGACAACTCCATCGACATCAAGCCCCGCAGTCGCGTCGTCACCGACGGCATCGAAGCCACGACGTCGCGCGGCATGCTCCGTGCCGTCGGCATGGGCGACGCGGACTGGGACAAGCCGCAGATCGGCATCGCGTCGAGCTGGAACGAGATCACCCCCTGCAACCTGAGCCTCGACCGGCTCGCCCAGGGCGCCAAGGAGGGTGTGCACGCCGGCGGCGGCTACCCCCTGCAGTTCGGCACGATCTCCGTCTCGGACGGCATCTCGATGGGCCACGAGGGCATGCACTTCTCCCTCGTCTCGCGGGAGGTCATCGCCGACTCGGTCGAGACCGTCATCATGGCCGAGCGCCTCGACGGCTCGGTGCTCCTCGCCGGCTGCGACAAGTCGATCCCCGGCATGCTCATGGCCTCGGCCCGCCTCGATCTGTCGAGCGTCTTCCTGTATGCGGGCTCGATCGCGCCCGGCTGGGTCAAGCTCTCGGACGGCACCGAGAAGGACGTCACGATCATCGACTCCTTCGAGGCGGTGGGCGCGTGCCTCGCCGGGAAGATGAGCGAGGCCGACCTCAAGCGCATCGAGTGCGCGATCGCGCCCGGCGAGGGCGCGTGCGGCGGCATGTACACCGCCAACACGATGGCCTCCGTCGCCGAGGCGCTCGGTCTCAGCCTCCCCGGGTCGGCTGCGCCGCCGTCGGCGGATCGCCGTCGCGACTACTTCGCGCACCGTTCGGGCGAGGCGGTCGTCAACCTGCTGCGCCAGGGCATCACGACGCGCGACATCCTCACCAAGGAGGCGTTCGAGAACGCGATCGCCCTGGCGATGGCGCTGGGCGGCTCGACGAACGTCGTGCTGCACCTCCTTGCGATCGCCCGCGAGGCG
>DATEOM010000014.1:0-2118 GCA_035274105.1 Microbacterium sp. | reverse complement strand
CCCACACCATGGTGAAGCCGGCTATCGCGATGACGAGCGAGACGGCCGCGGTGTACTGGTTGACCGGGCGGGAGAAGTCCACGCGGTTGTCGACCCAGATCTTGATGCCGATGATGCCGATGAGGCCGTACAGTGCCGTGGTCACGCCGCCCAGCACGCCGGCGGGGATCGAGTTGAACACCGCGCCGACGACGGGCGACAGCGACAGCAGGATCGCGAAGACGCCGGCGACCCAGTACGCGGCCGTCGAGTACACGCGGGTCGCCGCCATGACGCCGATGTTCTCGCCGTACGTCGTGGTGCCCGAGCCGCCGAAGGTTCCCGCCAGCACCGTGGCGGCGCCGTCGGCGATGAGCGCGCGGCCTGTGTACTGGTTGACGGATGCCTCGGTCATGGTCGCGACGCCGCGCACATGGCCGACGTTCTCGGCGATGAGCACGAGCACGACCGGAAGGAACATCGCGATGACGCTCCAGGTGCCGGGGTTGCCGAACGTTGGGAACTGGAACGTCGGCAGGCCCACCCACTGCCCGTTCGCGACGAGCTCGTTCACGGCGTCGAAGTTCACCTCGCCGCGCAGGAGCGCGACGACGTACCCGACGATCACGCCGAGGAAGATCGAGATGCGCCCGAGGAAGCCGCGGAACAGCACGCTGCCCAGGATCACCGCGACGAGCGTGACGGTCGCGGTGATCGGCGCCTGCTGGTAGTTCTGCCACGCGACCGGTGCGAGGTTGAAGCCGATCAGCGCGACGATCGCGCCGGCGACGACCGGCGGCATGAGCTTCTCGATCCAGCCGAGGCCGGCGAACTGCACGATGAAGCCGACGGCCGCGAGCAGCACGCCGACGGCGACGATGCCGGCGAGGGCCGAGCCCATGCCCTGCGACGCGGTGGCGGCGGTGACCGGTGCGATGAACGCGAACGACGAGCCGAGGTAGCTGGGCAGGCGGTTCTTCGTGACGAGCAGGAACAGCAGCGTCCCGACGCCCGAGAAGAGGAGCGTGGTCGAGACCGGGAAGCCCGTCAGCACCGGCACCAGGAACGTGGCGCCGAACATCGCGATGACGTGCTGCGCGCCGATCGCGACGGTCGCGGGCCAGTTCAGCCGCTCGTCGGGCTTCACGACCTTCCCGGGTGCGACGGTCCGGCCGTTGCCGTGAATGGTCCACAGAGGCATGCGCGCTCCTTAGCGCTCGGGTGATGGTGCGAGGATCACCCTACTGGCGCGGCGAGCCGGGGGATTCCCGCCGAGACCGAGGACGACGCCCCCGGTCTCGGCGCACATCCCCGGTCTCGCGAGCGGGTGAGGTGTGGAGATGGATGCTGCGACGCGGCGCGGATGAGTTGCCCCGGCCACGCGGCATCCGAGAGGCTGAACGGAACCCGGCTCGCACCCGGGCCCTCGATGCCGAACCGACGGAGACACGTGACAGACCCAGCGACCCCGCCGATGCCCGCCACCCCTGCGGCGAACGATGTCGCCGCGCTCGAGCTCCGTGGACTCCACAAGCGGTTCGGCGAGAAGCTCGCGGTGGCCGACGTCAGCCTGCGCGTGCCGACGGGGTCGTTCTACGGGCTCGTCGGCCCGAACGGCGCCGGCAAGACGACCACGCTGTCGATGGCGACCGGGCTCCTCATGCCCGACGCCGGTCAGGCGCTCGTGCACGGCGTCGACGTGTGGCGCGAGCCCGTGAAGGCGAAGGCGATGGTCGGCAACCTCGCCGACGGCGTCAAGCTGTTCGACCGCCTCACCGGTGAGCAGCTCGTCACCTACAACGGGCTGCTGTTCGGCCTGCCGCACGACGAGATCGCCCAGCGCACGGCGGATCTGCTCTCCCTCATGGACATGACGGATGCTGCGGGCACGATGGTCGTCGACTACTCGGCCGGCATGACCAAGAAGATCGCGCTGGCGTGCGCTCTCGTCCATGCGCCGCGGCTGCTCGTGCTCGACGAGCCCTTCGAGTCGGTCGACCCGGTGTCGGCGGCGAACATCGAGGACATCCTCTCCGGCTACGTGGCCGGCGGCGGCACCGTCATCGTCTCGAGCCACTCGATGGATCTCGTCCAGCGCATGTGCGACCACGTCGCGATCGTCGCCGCGGGCCGCCTGCT
>DATEOM010000013.1:0-2104 GCA_035274105.1 Microbacterium sp. | reverse complement strand
GAAGCCGCCGGGTGAGGCCGTGAGCCTCTGGTTCGGCGACGTCGCCGGGATCGACCTCTCGGCGATGGCGCCGGGCACGCTCATCGAGAACCTCGGCATCGAGATCGTCGAGATCCGCGACGACGCACTCGTCGGGCGGATGCCCGTGGACCACCGCTCCGTGCAGCCCGCGGGCGTGCTCCATGGCGGGGCCTCGGTCGCGCTCGCCGAGACGCTCGCGTCATGGGCCGGCTACCTCGCGGTGGACCGCGACCGCTTCCACGTGGTCGGCATGGAGATCAACGCCAACCATCTGCGCCCCATCTCATCGGGCTGGGTGGTCGGCACCGTGACGCCCATCAACGTCGGCCGCCGCGTGCACGTGTGGGAGATCCGCATCGCAGACGAGGCCGGGCGCCTCGTCTGCGTCTCACGCTGCACCCTCGCCGTCATCGAGCAGCGCAGCACCTACGCGACTCCCGACGAGCGCGCCTGACACGGATGCTGCGACCGCGCGCCCAGCGGGGATGGCAGAGTGTCACGCGCGACGCCGGGACGAACGGATGCCGCGGCCCGCAGCATCCGTCCCCGTCCTAGGCTTCTGAGCAGGAGGTCTCCCATGCCCCACGCCGTCATCGTCGATGTCGTCCGCACCCCGTCCGGGCGCGGCAAGCCCGGGGGAGCGCTGAGCGCGATCCACCCGATCGACCTCGCCGCCCACGTGCTCACGGCGCTGCTCGAGCGCAACGGCCTCGAGTCGCGGCAGATCGACGACGTGCTGATGGGGTGCGTCAGCCAGGTCGGCGACCAGGCCATGAACATCGCGCGGCACGCCGTGCTCGCCGCCGGATTCGACGAGACGGTGCCCGCCGTCACCATCGACCGCCAGTGCGGCTCGAGCCAGCAGGCCGCCCACTTCGCGGCACAGGGTGTGATCGCGGGAGCGTACGACATCGTGATCGCCGCGGGCGTCGAGTCGATGAGCCGCGTGCCGCTCGGCTCGTCGCGCGTCGGCGGCACGAAGGCACCTGGCCTCATGCGGCGATACCCGGACGGCCTCGTGAACCAGGGGGTCTCCGCCGAACTCATCGCGCAGAAGTGGGACTTCAGCCGCGAACAGCTCGACGCGTACTCGGCCGAGTCGCACCGGCGGGCAGCGGAGGCCTGGAACCGCGGAGCGTTCGACTCGCAGGTGCTTCCCGTCCTCGCCGGCGGCTCCGACGCGGTCGCGTTCGACGAGACGGTGCGCGCCGGCACGACGGCGGAGTCGCTGGCCGCGCTGAAGCCCGCGTTCCGCACCGACGAGCTCGCGACCCGGTTCCCCGACCTCGACTGGCGCATCACCGCGGGCAGTTCGTCGCCGCTCACGGACGCGGCATCCGCTGCTCTCATCATGAGCGAGGAGAAGGCGACCGAGCTCGGGCTCACGCCCCGGGCGCGCTTCCACTCGTTCGCGGTCGTCGGCGACGACCCCATCATGATGCTGACCGGACCCATCCCCGCGACCCGGCGCATCCTCGAGCGCAGCGGCCTGTCGATCGGCGACCTCGATGCGTACGAGGTGAACGAGGCGTTCGCCTCGGTGCCGCTCGCGTGGCAGCGGGACCTCGATGCCGACCCGGCGAAGCTGAACCCCTGGGGCGGCGCGATCGCGCTCGGTCACGCCGTCGGGGCGTCGGGCACGCGCCTGCTCGGCACGCTCGTGGCGCACCTCGAGGCGACCGGCGGTCGCTACGGCCTGCAGACGATGTGCGAGGGCGGCGGAATGGCGAACGCGACGATCATCGAGCGGCTCTAGATCGCACGCCCGGCGCGGTGTCGTCGAGGCAGGGGATTCCCGCCGAGACCGGGGGCGTCGCCCTGGGGTTCGGCGCGGTGTCGTCGAGGCGGGGGATTCCCGCCGAGACCGGGGACGTCGCCCGGGGTTTCGGCGCGGATCCCCTGTCTCGCCGAGCGCGTCCGGGCTTCGCCGTGGGGGCCGGCGCGGTGTCGTCGAGGCAGGGGAATCTCGCCGAGACCGGGGACGTCGGCCGGGGTTCCGGTGCGGTGTCGTCGAGGCAGGGGATTCCCGCTGAGACCGGGGACGTCGCCCGGGGTTTCGGCGCGGATCCCCTGTCTCGCCGAG
>DATEOM010000012.1:0-3194 GCA_035274105.1 Microbacterium sp. | reverse complement strand
TCCTGCCACTCGGAGGTCTCATCGGGATCGCTGTCGAGGGGTTCCTGCGAGTACGGATCCTGATCGTTGACAGTCACAGAAGACCTTTCGTCGTCTGGCAGATCGTGCCAGGTAATCGCTACCGGAGCGGCGCGGGCGTTGTCTGCCCTGCACAAACGCACCAACTGCCAGCCTAGCGAGTTCGAGACGGTCCGGACGCACCTCGTAGACTGGCCGCGAGGGCCTTTAGCTCAGCTGGTAGAGCGCCACGTTTACACCGTGGATGTCGTCGGTTCGATCCCGGCAGGGCCCACCGAAGTTCTTCAGGGCCGGTCCGCGTGCGGATCGCCGTCGCCATGCCGATCGGCGTCGTCGCGCTCGTGCGAGACGACGTGGGGCAGCGCGAACTCCTGGTAACCGGGCTGGCCGATCTTGGAGTGCCGGTGCGAGTAGGCGAAGTAGATCACGAAGCCGATGGCGAGCCACACCACGAATCGCAGCCACGTCTCAACCGTCAGGTTGAGCATCAGGTAGACGCAGATCGCGGCGGACAATCCCGGCAGCCACGGGTTCAGGGGCACGCGGAAGGTGCGGTGCAGGTCCGGGCGCTTGCGCCGCAGCACGATGACGCCGATCGACACGAGCACGAACGCCGACAGCGTGCCGATGTTCACCATCTCCTCGAGCAGGCCGATCGGCGTGAATCCCGCGACGACGGCGACCACGATCGTGACGAGAATCGAGATGACCCAGGGCGTGCGGAACCGCGGGTGCACCTTCGCGAGGCGGATGGGCAGAAGCGCATCGCGCGACATCGCGAAGATGATGCGCGTGGCGCCGATCAGGAGCGTCAGCACGACCGTGGTCAGGCCGGCGACGGCGCCCGCCGAGATCAGCGTCGCCATCCAAGTGGCGCCGTGGAAGGCGAAGGCGTTGGCCAGGGCCGCCGCCGGGTCGAGATCCTGGTAGGGCACCATGCCGGTGACGACGAGCGCGACCGCGCAGTACAGGAGCGTGCAGATGACCAGGGAGGCGATGATGCCGATCGGCAGATCCCGCTGCGGGCGACGGGTCTCCTCGGCGGTGGTCGCGACGACGTCGAAGCCGATGTAGGCGAAGAACACGAGCGCGGCCCCGGCGAAGATGCCGCCGACGCCGAAGGCGGTCGGCTCGATGCCCGAGAGGAACTGCAGCAGCGGCTGACTGAGGCCTGTCGCGGCCTCCCTCGGCGCGGGCGCGGGCACGAACGGCGACCAGTTCGCGGGACTCACGAACAGGAGGCCGGCGACGATGACGAACAGGACGATGAAGAGCTTCACGGCGACGAGCACCATGTTCACGCGCAGCGACTCCTTGATGCCGAACGTCATGAGACCGCCGAGCACGAGCACCAGCAGGATCGCCATGAGGTCGACCGTGCCCCCGTACCCGATCTCGGCGGGGATCGGCATCCCGAGCTGTTCGAACAGCGTGCCGAGGTACGCGCTCCATCCCTGCGCCACGACGCTCGCGCCGAGGAACATCTCGAGGATGAGGTCCCACCCGATGATCCACGCGAACAGCTCGCCGAGGGACGAGTACGAGAACGTGTAGGCGGAGCCCGACACCGGCACGGTCGAGGCGAACTCGGCGTAGCAGAGCGCGGCGAGTGTGCAGGCGATCGCGGCCACGACGAAGCTGATCACGATGGCCGGTCCGGCGACCTCGTGCGCGGCGCGGCCGGTCAGGGTGAAGATGCCGGCGCCGATCACGACGCCGATGCCGAAGACCGTGAGATCCAGGGCCGTCAGAGACTTCTTGAGTCGGAATTCCGGTTCGTCGGTGTCGGCGATCGACTGCTCGACGGACTTGGTGCGGAGAACGCCCATGGTTCGCGCCTTTCGTCTTCGGAAGGGCCGGTCGTCGAATGCTAGTCGCCACCGCTCACGCCGTCGATGCCCCACGGTAGGTTGGTGACGTGAACGCCAGCCCCGCAGACCAGCGCCGCCTCGTCGAGGTCGCCCAGCTCGACGCCCGCATCGGCCAGGCCGACAACGCCCGCAAGAACCCGCCCCAGGCGGGTCGCGTGCAGGAGCTGCTGGGCCGGCGGCAGGAGCTCTCGCAGGAGCTGGGAGCGCGTCTCGGCGCGCGGGACGATCTGCGCACCGAGCTGTCGCGGATCGAGTCGGATGTCGCCGTCGTCGACGCCCGCGCGGCACGTGATGCGGGCCGCCTCGCCGCCTCGACGAACTCGAAGGAGGCCCAGGGGCTCGAGAGCGAGCTGGCCGCTCTCGCACGGCGCAAGAGCGACCTCGAAGACGCAGAGCTCGCGGTCATGGAGCGTCTCGAGCTCGCCGACGCCGCCGTCGCCGAGCAGGAGGCGCTCATCGCCGCGACGAACGCCGAAGGCGCCGAGCTGAGCGCCGAGGGCAAGCGGGCCGTCGCCGAGGCGACTGCGGCGTTCGACGCCGCCACCCGTGACCGCGCGGCCATCGCGGGCAGCGTTCCCGCCGATCTTCTCGCCTTGTACGACCGTCTCGCGGTGCGCAGCGCCGGCGCCGCCCTCCTGCGCCGCCGCACGTGCGAGGGCTGCCACATGGTGCTGGCCGGCACCGACCTGCAGGTGCTGCGCCAGGCGGGCGAGAACGACGTCGTGATGTGCCCCGAGTGCGGCTGCATCCTCGTACGCGACGACGAATCCGGGCTGTGACCGCAGCCGGTCGATGCCGCGGTGGGCGTGCCTGACGCCCCCCGCTGGATCGTCCTCGGGCGGACCGGACGCGGCGCGGCCGTCGTCCTGCTCGACGCGAACGCCGAGGAGGTCGGCCGCGACGAGGTCGACGCTGCCGCGCTGCCGTCGTGGATCGCGGACGCTGAGGGCCGCTGGGCGCCGCGGTGGGTCTGGCACGACACGCCGCAGTGGTACGCCGCCCTGCTCGCCGAAGGCGTCCGCGTCGCCCGGTGCCACGACCTGCGACTGTGCCACGCGATCCTGCGCGACTCCGCACTGGTCGCCGAGGCGGCCGCGGTGCGGCGGACACCGGAATGGGATGCTGCACCCCACGTCGACGCCGACGACACCGCGCCCGCTCTGTTCGAGCTGGACGCCGTCGCGCATCCCGCAGGCCCGCCCGCCGGCGCCGACGCGGCGCTGGCCGAGTTCGTGCGTCAGCGGAACGCGGTCGCCGGCAGCGCGGAGCCCGGTCGCCTCCGGTTGCTGACGGCCGCGGAGTCGG
>DATEOM010000011.1:0-7504 GCA_035274105.1 Microbacterium sp. | reverse complement strand
CGAGCCGAGGCCCGAGCCGGGGCCCGAACCGAGGCCCGAGCCGGGGCCCGAGCCGACGCCTGAGCCGGAACTCGAGCCCGATGTCGACCCGGCGCGCAACGCCGACGCTCTCGGCACTCCCGCGCCCGCCGGCACGTCGAGCACCGCCACCACCGCGCTCCCCGGCGACACCACCGGCCTGGCCGAGCGCGTCGCCGAACTGGCCGCACGTGCGAGGGACGAGGCATCCGTCGTCCTGCAGCGCGCGTGGAACGACGACCTGGGGCTCTTCGCGGACCGCCCCGGTGCCGCGCCCACCGTTCGGGCGCAGGCCGACGCGATCGAGATCGCGGACCTGCTGCTCGGCACGGCGCCACCACAGGCTTCGGTCGACACGCAGACGCGCCGACTGCAGGGGTGGCAGGATGCCGCGACCGGCGCGGTCGCTCCCCTCGATGCGAGCGGGCGTCAGCGCGAGGGCCTCGGGTTCTCGCACGAGGATGTCGCGTACCACGTGCTGAGCACGGGCTACGCGCTCGATCTTCTCGGCTCGGCATTCCCGGCTCCTCTCACGTGGGTGACGGCGGCGACGCCGGAACGCGTCGTCGAGTTCTGCGAGAGTCTGCCGTGGGCCACCGACGCCTGGGGCGCCGGACACCACGTCGACGGCTTCGGAACGGCGATTCTGTGGACGAAGCGCGCGGGGCACCCGATTCCGGCGGGTGTGGAGGAGGCGCTGTTCGGCTGGCTGCTCCTCAACGCCGACCCGCACACGGGCATGTGGGGTTCGGCCACACCCGAACGCGGGCTGCTGCCCGTCGTGAACGGCTTCTACCGCGCGTCGCGCGGCACGTTCGCGCAGTTCGGCGTGCCGCTTCCCCGCCCCGAGCGCGTGATCGACACCGTGCTGCGGCACGCCCGTGATCCGCGCTGGTTCGCGCCGGGTGCGCGGAACGCGTGCAACGTGCTCGACGTCGCGCACCCGTTGTGGCTCGCGCGCGGCACGGGGTATCGCGACGACGAGGTGCGGGAGCTCGCCGCGCGACTGCTGTCGGACGCCCTGTCGACCTGGGTGTTCGGCGCCGGCTTCGCGTTCCGCGAGCCGAGTCCGGCGACCCGCGGCCTCACCGAGACCGAACCGGGGCTGCAGGGCACCGAGATGTGGCTCGCGATCCTCTGGTACCTCGCCGACCTCGCCGGGGTGGCCGATGCGCTCGGCTATCGGCCGCGCGGCGTGCACCGGCCGGAACCCGCGGCGACATTGCGACCGTAGGCCCGACGCACTGGGAGGCTCACGGATGCCGGTGTCCGAGGCATCCCATACCGTCCCGCCATGTTCACCAGTAGGGTCGAGCGATGCGCGCGATCCCCGACAGCCTCGACGCCGCGGTCGTCGCCGAGATCGACCGGCGGCTGGAGTCCGTCGCGGAGGAGCACGACGTGCGGATCCCGTGGGCGATCGAGAGCGGCAGCCGGGCATGGGGGTTCCCCTCGCCCGACAGTGACTACGACTGCCGCTTCCTGTTCGTGGGCCCGCGAGAGCGGTACCTCACGCTGTGGCCGGTGCGCGATGTCATCGAGACGCCGCTCGATAAGGTCTTCGACGTCAACGGCTGGGATCTGCCGAAGGCGCTGACCTTGATCGCCCGCGGCAACGCAACGCCGATCGAGTGGCTGCGCTCCCCGATCGTGTACGGCGGCGACACCGCGTTTCGCGACGATCTGCTGGCCTACGCGGCCGCGGTCGTGGAGCGCGGCGCGATCGCGCGGCATTACCTGCACGTGGCGCGGCGCCAGCAGAAGGGCTCGCAGACCCTCAAGAGGTTCTTCTACGTGCTGCGGCCGGCTGCGGCGCTGCGATGGCTCGCCGACCACCCCGACGACGCCCTGCCGCCGATGGACCTGCCCACGCTGCTCTCCGAGACCACCGTGTCTCAGGAGGTCCGGGATGCTGCCGCCGACCTGATCGCGCTCAAGTCCGTGACGCGCGAACTGGGCTCCGGCGAGGCGCCCGCGGTGCTCAGGCGGTTCGCCGCGCGGGAACTGGAACGCGCGGAGGCGTTCGAATCGGTGGCGCCGGTCAAGGACCCCGGCGAGGTGAGGACGCGGGCGGACGAGCTGTTCCGGCGGATCGTGGGCTGACGCTGGGCGGCGAACGGACGGCGCGGGGGGACTTCGGGCCGGACGGACGGTCGGCACGAGCCGGATGCCCTTGGGGCGGGCGCTGATCCGCGCGGTCGCCCGGCTGCTCACCGCGACGCGGGCCACCCAGGGGCTCGCCGCCGCGACCCGCGCAATGTCGGAGGTCATTCGTATCTTTGTTCTATGACCTCCTCCGCGGCTTCCTCCCCCGCGATGCGGTTGACGGATGCCGCCGCTCGCGTCGCCGGGCGGCTCGGCGCGTGCGCAGCCGACGTCGGAGAACTGACCGATGATGACCTCCTGCGCCTCCTCACCGACACGACGGAGGCGCGGAAGGCGCTTGAGCTGATCGTCGCGGGGGCGTCTGCGGAGGTGGCACGCCGCTCGTCACGGGAACTCGGGTACGAGGGGCTGGCGCAGCGGAAGGGTCTGCGTACCGGCACAGCCCTCGTGCAGCACATCACGGGGCTCGGGCGAGCCGACGTGACGCGTGCCGTCGACGCGGGCAATGAACTCGCTCCAGCGGTGGTCGAGCCGGTGGCCGACGTCGAGAGCGCGGCCGCTTCGCCGGCTCCGGTCGTCGAGGAGTGGCTCTCTACCCTTCGGGGTGCGCTCGCATCGGGTCGCCTGACCCAAGCGCAGTTCCAGGCTATCCGTGGGGGGCTCGGTGAGCCGCCCGTCGAGCGCTACCCCGAACTGGCGCCCGATTTCCTTCCGCAGGCGTGGGCTCGCGCCGTTCAGGTGCTGCTCGAAGAAGCGGCGGCGCTGCCCGTGGAAGACCTTCGCAGCCAGGCGCGCATCGCGCGAGACCGACTCGATCCGGTCGGGGTGACGCTCCGGTTCGAAGAGCGGTTCGCGGCACGGTCGTTCCGCGCGTGGACCGACAAGGACGGCCAGCGCCATGCGCACATTCTCTTCGACGATGAAGCCGGCGCCTGGGTCGACGCCCTTCTGCAGGCCGCGCTCCGGCCACGTCGCGGACCCCGCTTCGTGGGCGCTGACGCCGCGGAGAAGACCCGTGCGGCCGAGGCCGACGTGCGGACGAACGAGCAGCTGCAGTACGACACGATCATGGCGGTGATGCGCACGGGCGCGAACGCCGACCCTCAGCAGGCGTTCGGCGATCGGCAGCCGGGAGTGCGCATCGTCGTCGAGGCCTCTGCCGTGGTGGACGCCGGTGAACGCGGCGAGATGCAGGTGACCGGTGTCGGACACGTCGAGGATGGCGGACACACTCTCCCTGGAGGTGTCATCGAGGCCCGCCTGTGCGACGCCGGGGTGATCCCGGTGATGTGGGGGCCAGACGGCCGACCACTCGACGTCGGGCGAGAGCTCCGCCTGTTCACGAGAAAGCAGCGCATCGCGATCGCCGCCCGCGACGGCGGCTGTATGTGGCCGTCCTGCGGCGCCCCGATCTCGCAATGCGAATACCACCACATCGATCACTGGTGGGAGGATCACGGCCGCACCGATGTCGACGACGGGATCGCGCTCTGTCGCAACTGTCACCTGCGGCTCCACAACCAGCGATGGCGCATCACTCGGACGAGAGATCCGATCACCGACGCCGATACGTACTGGCTTCATCCACCGCCTGACCCCGCGACGGGTGAGATCGGGGAGCCGGTCGAGTTGAGATCGAAATCGCCTCGTCGATTCGAGGCGGCGTGAGGAGTGCCAGCGGTTTGCGAGCGCAAAGGGTGCGGCCCGCCGGGATGCGTGGTCGGCGAGACGAAGTGGGAGGCTGGGGAGTATGGCGGTTGTCGTCGTTTCCTACTCGGACGAGTGGCCAGGGCAGTTCCAACGAGTCGCGGCGAAGCTGCGGCGAGCGCTGGAAGGCGTGGCGGTGCTCGGCATCGAGCACGTGGGGTCGACGTCGGTGCCGGGGCTGGCGGCGAAGCCGGTCATCGACATCGATGTCGTCGTGGCGCGAGAGGACGTGGCGGCGGCGATCGCTGCGCTGCGCGCGGCGGGGTACACGCATCGCGGCGACCTGGGTGTCACCGACCGGGAGTCGATGGCCGCACCCGACGACGACCCGCGCCGGAATGTCTACGTGTGCGTCGAGGGGACGCTCCACCTCCGCAACCACCTCGCCGTGCGGGCGATCCTCCGCGAGAGAGTTGACCTCCGCGATCGGTACGCGGCGGTCAAGACGGAGCTCGCAGGAGATCCGAGCATGGACATCGAGACCTACCTTGCCCTCAAGTCTCCGGTGCTGCAGGAGGTGCTCGAGCTGTCGGACCTCACCGACGCCGAGAAGCGGGCGATCATGGCCCTCAACACGAGCTTCTGACCAGGCGTCGCGGCGCGGCATCCACTGTCTTGCGAGGCGATGCCCCCGCGGCTGTCTCTGTCGTACTGTGAGCGGATGGCGTTCCATCCCCGTGACGTTCCGGCATTCGTGGCCTTCGTGCGCACCGAAGCGCAGGGCGTCATCGCGACCGTGTCGCCCTCGGGAGCACCCGAAGCCGCGCTCGTCGGGATCGCCGCCCTCGACGACGGCACGCTCGTGTTCGACACACTGGTCGGCTCGCGCAAGGCGGACAACCTCCGCCACGATCACCGCATCGCCGTCGTCATCGGAACGGACGGCGCGGTGTCGGCGCAGGTCGACGGCTTCGGAACGATCGTGCACGGCACGCTCCGCGAGGAGTACGGCGCCGCCTACAACGCACAGTTCCCCGGCTCGCGCGCCCTCGACCCGGATTTCGCGGTCGTCGTCGTCCGGCCCGCCTGGGTGCGGGTCTACGACGCATCGGTCACCCCGGCGAACGTCACCGAAGCGCGCTGGTGACCCCTGCGGCGGCGACCGCCGGGTGCAGGTGCTCGGACGAGAGCGCCACGACCGCCTGACGGGCGCCGGCGGCGAGGCATCCATCCAGTCCGTCACCGGTGAGCGAGGCGGCGAGGAAGCCCGCGAAGAACGCGTCGCCGGCACCGTTCGTGTCGACGACGTCGACCGGGACCGCCTCGACCGTCGCGCGTTCCCCCGAGGCGGCGAGCGCGACAGCGCCCCGCGCACCGAGCGTACAGACAGCCAGGCGGGGACCGCGGTCGAGGCAGCTCTGCATGAGCGCCCACGGATCGTCGGTCGCGTCGTCGTTCATGAAGACGACCTCGGCGGCGCGCAGGAACGGCTCGTGGAACAGCGCCGCGCCGTCGTAATCGTGAAGGTCGGTCCAGATCCGGGCCCCCGTCGCACCGGCGAGCCGGCGCTGCACCAGATCCGCGCCCAGCTCGCCGAGGTCGACCACCGCGACGTCTGCGCCGGCGAGAGCGACCTCGATACGGTCGATTGTGTCGACCGATGCGGCCGAGGGCGTCGCCAGGTAGAGGCTCACGCGCTCCCCGGCCGCCGTCATCAGGTTCGCGTGCCGTTCGGTGCGCTCGGAGGCGTACGCCTCGACCGTGACCCCCGCCGCATCGAGCGCGGCCGTCACGCGGCGACCGTCTTCGTCGGCGCCCAGCAGCGCGTGGAGGGTCACCTCGGCGCCCCGATCGGCCAGATGCAGTGCCTTGCCGGCCGACGTCCCGCCGAGCGTGTGCAGGTCGCCGAGCGCGAACTGCATGTGCGGCACCGGCTGGGGAAGCTGGTCGAGGAGGATGAGGTGGTTCCACGAGGCGGGTCCGCACACGGCGACCCGGACGTCAGCGAGGGGCATCGAGCCAGTCAACCAGCCTCGGCGCTGTGATCAGCACCCGCCGCCCCGCCCGGCCGACGCGGCCAGGCCGCCCATGTGCGGCCGGACAGCAGCGCCGGCTTCGCAGCCTCGAGTCGATCGGCGGGCTGATCCTGGGCGCGCGACGTGCCGCCTCGCCAGCCACCGGCGAACTGCAAGCGGAAGGACACCGGCAGTTCCGCGCCGTCGACGAAGCCTTCGGAGAAGCCGCCGTCCACGACTGCGAAGACCGTCTCCTCCAGTTGGTCGGCGCAGCGCTCCCAGGTCTCATCGCACGCGTCGCAGCCGCAGCTCGGGAAAGATGCATCGACCAGGAAACCCGCATGAAGGTGGATGCCCGGGAAAGACGTGAACACGAAGGTCAATGGTGACGCGGTCTCACCTCGGGGACCCACCCGAACGGCACGGATCGCAGAGCCCGGGACCCGTAGAAGGTCGGTCGCCACGTCGAGGGAATCCTCCACCGTGACGTCATACCCCTCGCGCAGCCAGGCGATGAGTGCGTCGGCCACCTCGTGCAACGGGGCGAATCGCTCGAGGTTGCTGGTCACCGAGTACGTGTCGTCAGGCGGAGATCCGCCGTCCCACCGCTCGCCGTACGCGATGGGCTCGCCGAAGGCGTCGACGAACACCGCCGGAGGGACTTCGGGGCGCAGGTAGGCGGGCATCCCGTCACGCTACCGGCCGCACCACGCGCCGGCGAGGCGCGCACCCGGCGAAACCTGAGCGGCTACTCCTCGAGCGGTCCGAGGTCGGGCTCGGCGACGAAGCGCACCTCGGCCTCCGTGACGCGATCCAGTTCGACCACCACCACGACGTTCTCCCCCGCGTTCAGCGCGGCGGCGGGAACGTAAAGCGTCCGCTGAGGTCCGCTGGACCAGTAGCGGCCGAGCAGGAACCCGTTGACGAGCGCGAAGCCCTTGCCCCAGCCCTTCGTGTCGAGAAAGAGGTCGGCCGCCTCATCGAGCGCGAACGCGCCCCGCAGCACGAAGGGGGCGACGCCGGCATCCGGCGAGACGATAGCGGCAGCATCCCTCACCGAAGCACCCAGAGCGGCGACGTCGATGGGCGTCGCGGTCCACCCGGTGAGGGGCTCACCTTCGAGCGTCACCGCGCCGATCAGGCCCTTGGGCTCGCCGAGGCGCACGTCGTAGTTGACGCGGCCCTGCTCCTCCACGAGCACGCGCAGCCGGCGGCCGGCCGGCACGACGAGAGCGTCCTCGTGGCGCGTGCGCGACAGCGTGCCGACCGACACTCCGTCGACCGACACCCACGCGTGGTCGCGCACCTCGCCGACACGGAGCACTCCGCCGCGACCGTCGAGGTCGGTCTCGTACGCGATGAGGGCGCTGAGGTGCCCGAGTTCCTCGAACGTCGGCGGGGCTTCATGACGGGAGACGGATGCTGCGCCCCCGGCCTCGACGCGCTTCAGCGCGACGTCGAAGACCGGCGCCGGGCCGCTGGCCGCGGGCACCTCGTCGGGCACCGGCGCGTACTTCGCGATGACGTCGCGGAACGCGAAGTACTTCTCGGTCGGGTCGCCGCGCTCGTCGAGTGGCGCGTCGTAGTCGTACGAGGTCACGATCGGCAGGTAACGCCCCTTGTCGTTCGCGCCGTTCGTGAGCCCGAAGTTCGTGCCGCCGTGGAACATGTAGAAGTTCACCGACGCCCCGGCGGCGAGGAGCGCGTCCAGCTCGGCC
>DATEOM010000010.1:0-2961 GCA_035274105.1 Microbacterium sp. | reverse complement strand
CCAGAGAAAGGCAGCACGACAGTGACCACCCCCGAAACGCCGGAGTCCCGCCCGACGGCGGGTGCGGCATCCGCCACCGCCCGGGTCGCCGGCCCGATCACCGGTGCCTACGCCGTCGGCCACAAGCCCCGCAGCCCCTGGCCGGCCCTCTGGGCGCTGGTCATCGGCTTCTTCATGATCCTCGTCGACACGACGATCGTCTCGGTCGCGAACCCGGCCATCAAGGCGGCGCTCGACCCTGACACGAACAACCTCGACAACGTCGTGTGGGTCACCTCGGCCTACCTGCTCGCGTACGCGGTCCCGCTGCTCATCACCGGCCGCCTCGGCGACCGGTTCGGGCCGAAGAACATCTATCTGATCGGCCTGTCGGTGTTCACGCTCGCATCGCTATGGTGCGGCTTCTCGGGGACGCTCGAGATGCTCATCGTCGCCCGCGCGGTGCAGGGCCTCGGCGCCGCGCTGATGACGCCGCAGACGATGGCCGTGATCACCCGCACGTTCCCGCCGAACCGACGCGGCGCGGCGATGGGGCTGTGGGGCGCGACCGCCGGCGTCGCGACCCTCGTCGGACCGCTCGCCGGTGGACTGCTCGTGGACGGTCTCGGCTGGGAGTGGATCTTCTTCATCAACATCCCGGTGGGCGTCATCGCGTTCGTGCTCGCGTGGATCCTCGTACCCAAGCTCGAGACGCACCCGCACCGCTTCGACATCGTGGGCGTCGTGCTGAGCGCCATCGGCCTCTTCCTCATCGTCTTCGGCCTGCAGGAGGGCGAGAAGTACGACTGGGCGCCGTGGGTGTGGGCGATGATCGTCGGCGGCGTCGCGGTGATGGCGCTGTTCATCTGGACGCAGGCGCGCACCAAGAATGAACCGCTCGTGCCGCTGCCGCTCTTCCGCGACCGCAACTTCTCGGTCTCGAACCTCGGCATCGCCATCGTCGGGTTCACCGTCACGAGCATGTCGCTGCCGCTGATGTTCTTCATCCAGCTCGCGCGCGGCCTCACCCCGACCGAGTCGGCGCTGCTGCTCATCCCGATGGCGGTGCTCTCGGGCGTCGGCGCGCCGTTCGCCGGACGCCTCCTCGACCGCACCGACCCGCGGTTCCTGCTGGTGCCGGGCCTCCTCCTGGTCGCGGGATCGCTGTTCTGGTACTCGTCGCTGATGAACGTCGACACCCCGATCTGGATGTTCCTGCTCCCGTCGGCGCTCATGGGCATCGGAAACGCCGGCATGTGGGGACCGCTCGCGACGACCGCCACCCGCAACCTGCCGCCCCGGCAGGCCGGCGCGGGCGCGGGCATCTACAACACCACCCGCACCATCGGCTCGGTGATCGGCTCGGCATCGATCGCGGCCTTCATGCAGGCCCGCCTCGAAGCGAACCTGCCGGGTGCGTCCGAAGCCGCGGGCGGCTTCGGCGAGGGATCGCTGCCGCCGTTCGTCGTCGACGGCTTCTCTCAGGCGATGGCGCAGGCCATTCTGCTCCCGGCCGCAGTGATGCTCGTCGGCGTCGTGGTGGTGCTGTTCCTGCGGCGGCCGAAGAGCACGTCGACCGAGGAGTGGCAGGCTGCCGGCGCCGCCGACTAACCCCGTTCCGGCGACTTGTCAAGAGGTTGGCCGACAGCCACGCGTCCCCCGACCATGGGTGACATGACCGGACTCGCAGTGATCCTGCTCATCGTCGGAATCGTCCTCCTGCTGCTGGGCGTGTTCATCGAAGCGGCCAAGTTCCTGCTGTGGATCGGCCTCATCATCATCGTCATCGCGGTGATCGCCTGGCTGATGCGCTTCATCCGTCGTCAGACCTGATTTCCCCAGCTCAGGTCTCCCGACGCTCGCAGGGTCCTCCCCGATCCCGGGCGTCGTCAGGACGCCGGCCCGCCTGTCCCCCAGCACGCGGCGCCGGCGTCCTTCTCTGTCCGCTCGGGCGCTCGGACGCGCGGACGAGCGGACGTGCGGACGCGCGGACGCGCGGGACGTACGGACGCGCAGACGTACGGACGCGCAGGCTGGCCCGATCAGCGTCGTCCGCGGCCGCGCTCGTGGGCCCAGATCGCGAGCTCGACGCGGTTGCGGGCACCGAGCTTGGTCATGATGCTCGCGAGGTGCGTCTTCACCGTGCTGAGCGAGACATGGAGTTCGTCACCGATCTCGCTGTTGCCGAGTCCGCGGGCGACGCCGGCGAGCACTGCCTCCTCCCGCTCGGTGAGCGGGCTCGACGGCGGCACGGGCGGGTCCGGCGTCGCACCCGCGAACGCCTCGATCAGGCGCACGGTGACGTTCGGGTCGATGAGCGCATCGCCGCGGGCGGCCGCCCGGACGGCCTCGGCGAGCAGCACCGCGCCCGCGTCCTTGAGGAGGAACCCTCGCGCGCCCGAGCGCAGCGCCTCGTAGACGTACTCGTCGAGGTCGAACGTCGTGATCACGACGACGGGAATGGGGTCGGCGACGTCCGGCCCTGCGACCGCTCGCGTCGCCGCGAGCCCGTCCATCACCGGCATGCGGATGTCGAGCAGACACACGTCCGGCCGCAGGCTGTGTGCGAGGCGGACCGCCTCGGCGCCGTCGGCCGCCTCGCCGATCACCTCGATGTCGGGCTGGGCGTCCAGGATCATGCGGAGCCCCGTCCGCACGAGGTCCTGGTCGTCGGCGACCAGCACGCGCACGCTCATGCCGTCCATCCTGCCCGGGGGAGGGTCGCGGCGACGACCCACCCGCCGTCGGACGCCGGCCCGGCTTCGCACGTCCCGCCGAGCAGCGCCGCGCGCTCGCGCATGCCCGTGATCCCGTAGCCGGGAGGGGCGGTGGATGCTGCGCCCCCGCCGTCGTCGCGGACCTCGAGCCGCACGCTGTCGGCGTCGACGACCCCGCCCACGTCGATGCGGGTCATATCCCGCGCGTGGCGGCGGGCGTTCGTGACGGCCTCCTGCGCGATCCGGAACACCGCGGCGGCGACCG
>DATEOM010000009.1:0-5289 GCA_035274105.1 Microbacterium sp. | reverse complement strand
GCCGCGTACACCGTCGACGGCGGGCAGATGGTGTCCATCAGGGCGACGGAGTACAGGGCCGCGGCATCCGCTCGCTTCGCCATGTTCACGCCGTCGAAGTACGACAGCGTCTCGAACACGCGCTCGTCGCGGCCGCGGTGCACCGCGAGGTAGCGCACGACCTCCTGGTAGGGGTCGTCGCCCGTGAGGCCGACGGCGCGCTCGAAGTGGCAGAGGAACGGCACATCGGGCATGACGGCCACGAGGCCGTCCGACAGACCGGCGGCGGCGATCGCGATGCCGCCGCCCTGACTCGCCCCGCACACGGCGACGCGATCGGCGTCGACCTGCGGCAGCGCGCGCACGGCGTCGACGGCGCGCACGGCATCCGTGAAGACCCGGCGGTAGTAGTACGTCTCGGGGTCCTCGATGCCGCGGGTCATGAAGCCCGACGACGAGGGCCCGGTGCCGTGCGGGTCGAGGGTGTCGCCGCCCGAGCCCCACATCGAGCCCTGACCGCGAGTGTCCATGAAGAGGTGCGCGTAGCCGGCCGCGGCCCAGCCCAGGCGCTCGCCGGCGAGGCCGCGGCCACCGCCGTAGCCCTGATACTCGACGACCGCGGGAAGCGGTCCCTCGGCACCGGCGGGCAGCGTCAGCCACGCCTTGACAGGGTCGCCGCCGAAGCCGGGGAAGGTGACGTCGAAGACGTCGACCAGCGCGTATGGCGTGTCGAGGCGCGCCAGGTCGGGTGCGGCATCCCACCGCCGCGACTGCGCGAGCGTGTCTGCCCAGAAGGCGTCGAAGTCGGCGGGTTCGCGAACGTCGGGCGCGTAGTCCTCGAGTTCAGCGGGGGACAGATCGAATCTCGGCACGCGCTCACCCTAGCGCGTCGCGCGGAAGCGTTTCGACGCTCTGGACCGAGAAGGCGACGGGGTCTCGATGGGGGAGGGGTATTCGAGGCCCCGCCGCCGGTCTCTGGGCGCCCGACGGGCGCTGTGTGGGGAAGTCTTCGGGTCGATCGTGCGGCTGTGCGTCAGAGACGGATCTCTGCGATGACTTCACCGTACTCGGTCTCGCCGACCGGTGTGAAGCCCACGCGCTCGAAGAATGCCTGCGGGCCGCCTTCGCCGGCCTCGTAGATGACATTCACGTGGTCCATTCCGCGATTGCGCGCCTCTTCGAGGAGCCCCGCGACCGCGAATCGTCCGACGCCGCGGCCCTGGTCGTCGGCGTCGACGTTGATGCGCCACAGCACCGAGCGGAAGTGCTCCTGCGGGTCGTCGAGGTCGAAGTTGCCGCTGACGAAGGCGACGACCTCCTCGCCGTCGACGACCACGCGCTGCCAGGTCGTCTGCGGGTTCACGACCGTCGCGGCGATGCCGTAGCTCACCGGCGAGAGGTACTCCTCCTGGCCGGGCTTGAGCGACATATTGTTGACCGCCACGATGGTCGCGGCGGACAGTTCGACGAGTCGCAGTTCACCCATGGACCACAGGCTAGCCCCCATGGCGGCATCCGGCATCGTCCGTGTGACTGATTAACACGGTGTTCATACGAAGAAGTATCTTGACGTCGAGATATCTCGGGCGCTTGCGATAGGCTGAACGCCGACCCGCAAGAAGGACGTGACTGGTGACCGACTCGACCATCATCTACACCTACACCGACGAGGCACCGGCCCTCGCGACCGCATCGTTCCTGCCGATCGTGCAGGCCGTGACCCGTCAGGCGGGTGTGGACGTCGAGACGCGCGACATCTCGCTCGCGGGCCGCATCCTCGCGGCGTTCCCGCAGAATCTGACGCCCGAGCAGCAGGTCGGCGATGCGCTGGCCGAGCTCGGCGGCCTCGCCACCCTCCCCGAGGCCAACATCATCAAGCTGCCGAACATCTCGGCATCGATCCCGCAGCTCAAGGCTGCGATCGCCGAGCTGCAGGCGCAGGGCTACGACATCCCGGACTACCCGGACGAGGCGGAGTCCCTCGAAGACAAAGACGTGCGCGCCCGCTACGACCGCATCAAGGGATCCGCTGTCAACCCCGTGCTCCGCGAGGGCAACAGCGACCGCCGCGCGCCGCTGTCGGTGAAGAACTACGCGCGCAAGCACCCGCACCGCAACAAGGCGTTCGGCGAGGGCTCGAAGACGCGGGTCGCGACCCTCGGCCACGACGACTTCAAGTCGAACGAGAAGACGACGGTCATCCCGGCGGACGACGTGCTCTCGGTGCGCTTCACCGGCGCAGACGGCACCACGACCGAGCTGAAGACCGGCATCAAGGTGCTCCCGGGCGAGATCGTCGACGCGACGTTCCTCTCGGCGGCCGCGCTCGACGCGTTCCTCGCCGAGACCCTCGAGACCGCCAAGGCCGAAGACGTTCTGTACTCGGTGCACCTCAAGGCCACGATGATGAAGGTCAGCGACCCGATCATCTTCGGCCATGTCGTGAAGGCGTACTACGCCGACGTGTTCGACCGGTTCGGCGACAAGATCGCCGAGGCCGGCCTCACCCCGAACGACGGCCTCGGCGCGATCCTCGCCGGCCTCGCGAACGTCGAAGGCGGCGACGAGATCGCCGCGGCGTTCGCCGCCGCGACCGACAGCCCGCGCCTGTCGTACGTGAACTCCGACAAGGGCATCACGAACCTGCACGTGCCGTCCGACGTCATCGTCGACGCGTCGATGCCTGCGCTCGTCCGCAACGGCGGCAAGCTGTGGGGCGCCGACGGCGGCGAGGCCGACACGCTGGCTGTCATCCCCGACTCGTCGTACGCGGGCGTCTACCAGACGGTGATCGACGACGTCATCGCGCACGGCCCGCTCGACCCCGCCACCATCGGCACCGTCCCGAACGTGGGCCTCATGGCGCAGGCCGCCGAGGAGTACGGCAGCCACGACAAGACGTTCGAGCTCGCCGCCGCCGGCACGGTCCAGGTCGTGAATTCGGCCGGCGACGTTCTCCTGGAGCACGAGGTCGCCGCGGGCGACATCTGGCGGGCCACGCAGACCAAGGACGTCGCGATCCGCGACTGGGTGAAGCTCGCGGTCACGCGCGCCCGCGCCACCGGCGCCCCGGCCGTCTTCTGGCTCGACGAGAACCGCTCGCACGACGCGGCGCTGATCGCCAAGGTCAAGACGTACCTGGCCGACCACGACACCGATGGCCTCACGATCGAGATCCTCGCGCCGGCCGCGGCGACCCAGTACTCGCTGGACCGCCTGCGCAAGGGCGAAGACACCATCTCGGTGACCGGCAACGTGCTGCGCGACTACCTCACCGACCTGTTCCCGATCCTCGAGGTCGGCACGTCGGCGAAGATGCTCTCGATCGTCCCGCTGCTCGCGGGCGGCGGCCTCTTCGAGACCGGCGCGGGCGGGTCGGCCCCCAAGCACGTGCAGCAGCTCCTCGCCGAGGACTACCTGCGCTGGGACTCGCTCGGCGAGTTCTTCGCCCTCGCCGCGTCGCTCGAGCACCTCGCCGACTTCACCGGCAACGTCAAGGCGCAGGTGCTGGCTGACACGCTGGATGCCGCGACCGGCACGTTCCTCGAGAACGACAAGTCGCCCGGCCGCGCGCTCGGCACGATCGACAACCGTGGCAGCCACTTCTACCTCGCGCTCTACTGGACGCAGGAGCTCGCGAAGCAGCAGGCCGATCCCGAGCTCGCGGCGGCCTTCGCGCCCGTGGCCGAGGCGCTCGCCGCGAACGAGCAGAAGATCGTCGAGGAGCTCCTCGCGGTGCAGGGCTCGGCCGTCGAGATCGGCGGCTACTACCGCCCCGACGCCGACCTGGTCGCCGGTGTGATGCGCCCGTCGGCGACCTTCAACGGGGTCATTGATTCGTTGTAAGGATTGACAGACGAGCGGGCCGGATGCTGCAGCATCCGGCCCGCTCGTCGTCTCAGGCGTGTGCGGGGCGTCGTCGAGACCCCGCGCCGCCTCGATGAGGGGACGCGGCGGCGATCAGGCGTGGACCCAGACCTCGGTGCCGCGCGCGGTCCAGTCGTAGACGAACTTGGCGTCGTCGTTCCACATGTTCACGCAGCCGTGGCTCTGCGGCACGCCCAGGCGGCTGCGGAAGGCCGAGGCGCCGTGGAAGGCGATGTCGGGCGCGAACCACGTGATCCAGGGCACGTCCTCCGTGCAATAGCTGTTCACCGCGGCCGGGTTGTAGCACAGCGCGCCCATGTCCTGCATGCGGGTGTACGCGTTCACGGTGAAGTGGCCGGTGGGCGTCGGCGTGCCGGAGAGCCCGGACGAGATCGTGTACGAAGCGACCACGTTGCCGTTCTCGAACAGGGTCGCCGTCTGGCTGGAGAGGTCGACCTCGATCGTGCGGGCGAACGTCGAGACGACGGGCGCGACCTCGGTCACGGGCGTCTCGAAGACCGCGCTGCCGGTGGTCAGCTGCGCGGCGAAGTCGGAGGCCAGCCCGGAGATGTCGCCGACCTCGCGCCCCGAGATCCCTGTCGCCTCCTCACGCAGCACCTTGCCCGCCGAGTCGGTGATGACGGCGCCGTTCTCGGCCGGCCGATTGACGGCTGCGGGAAGCCCGTCGACTGCGGCCTGGATCGCCGCTTCGTCGGCGGTGATCTCGTACCCGGCGTTCTCGGGGTCGGGGGCGACGGTCAACCACGCCGCGAGGGTCGCGCGATCGATCGGCACGGTCCGCTCTTCGCCCACGTAGAAGCCGGCGGTGTCGAGCATGCCGTTCAACTGCGCGACGGTCGCGTCGGCGGTCTCGGTCGAGATGTCGGCAGGGACCTCGGCGGTGACCGGGTCGAGCTGCACGCGGGTCTGGCCCGCCTCGAAGGCCGCCTGAATCGCGTCCTGGACGGTGCCGACATCGATCCCGGTGCCCGCGACGGCAGGCGTCGAGACGTACGACGCGCTGGCCGCGTCGAACGCGAGCGTCGCGTCGGTGGCGGCGGTGTACAGCTGCGGTGCCGCATCCTGCAGCGCTTCCGCGGCTGCGGCGGGGTCGAGTTCGATCTCCGCGTCGGTCGCGGCGAACCACGTCGTGGGGTTCCACATCGGGTGCTGCGCGAACGCGGCGTCGGCGAGCGACCGGGCATCGACCTCGGCGCCGAGCTCGGCGCCGGTGATCTCCGCGTCCTCGCCCGCGCCCGTGAGCACGACGGTCGTCTCGGCCAGACGCTGCTCGATGGCGTCGGCGGCTGCGCCGGGCGTGAGCCACCCGACCGGCACGCCGGCGACGGAGGTGCCGGGCGCGATGAGCACGAGCGACGAGACGACGAGACCGATCACGGCGACGCCGGCGGCCGCGCTGACCCAGAGCGCGGTGCGCTTCTT
>DATEOM010000008.1:0-8704 GCA_035274105.1 Microbacterium sp. | reverse complement strand
CGCGGCCGCCGGCTACGCCCTCGACGGCGACGGCCTCGACGCCGGTCTCGCCGACGAGGCGGCGGCCCTCGCGGACGCGGCCGACGTCGCCGTCGTCGTCGTCGGCCTGCCCGAGCACGCCGAGAGCGAAGGCTTCGACCGGACGACCCTGGCCCTGCCTCGCGGTCAGCGCGAGCTGCTGCAGCGACTGACCGGCGGCACCACTCCGGTCGTGGTCGTGCTGATCTCCGGCGGCGTGGTCGACCTCGAGCCGTGGCGGGCGGATGCTGCGGCCATCCTGTTCGCCGGACTCGCCGGGCAGGGCGTCACCACCGCGCTGGCGGGGCTGCTCACCGGCGCGGTCTCGCCCTCGGGACGACTGGCCGAGACCTTCCCGCTCGACCTCCGCGACTCTCCGAGCCACCTGTCGTTCCCCGGCGCCGTCGGCTCCGGGGCCTACGGAGAGGGTCTCTTCGTCGGCTACCGCGGGTACGACGAGCTCGGCCGCGACGTCGCGTTCCCGTTCGGCCACGGCCTCACCTACACCGAGTTCGCCTACGGCACCCCCGTGGTCGCGCGTACCGGCGACGGGTGGACGGGCACGATCGAGGTGCGCAACGTGGGCTCTCACGCCGCCCGCGACGTCGTGCAGGTCTATGCGAGCATGCCCGCGCCGGACGACGCGCGTCGGCCGCGCCAGGAGCTGGTCGGCTTCGGCTCCGCGCTGCTGCAGCCGGGTGAGAGCCGCACGATCGAGATCGCGATCGACGATCGGGCGCTCGCACGATGGGAGCCGGGTCGGGGCTGGGTGACGGATGCCGGGATCGCCGCGTTCGCCTTCGCACGATCGTCGCGCGACACCATCTTCACCGTCGACGTCGACATCGAGGCGGCCGGCGCCTCCCCCGCGCTCACTCCGGACAGCACGCTCTCGGAGTGGCTGGACCACCCGGAGATCGGCCCGCGCGTGTTCGCCCGCGTGAGGGAGCTCGACCGGATCGGCAACACCATCGGCCTGATCAGCGACCCGACCGCGCGGCTCATGATCGGCGGCCTGCCGATCAAGCGCCTCGCGCTGGACGCCGGGAACGTGCTGAGCCTCGACCTTCTGGAGGAGGTGCGGGGCTGACCCGGCACCGACCATCTCGCTGTTGTGCGGCCGGGCCGGGCCTATAGTTCTCACTGATACCGTTTGCCTCGCCGCCGGAGGTGGAGGATGGACTCGAAGGCGCCGCTGTCGCGGCTGGATCTGAATCTTCTCGTCGCGCTGGACGCCCTGCTCACCGAGCGCAACGTGAGCCGGGCGGCCCAGCGCCTGCACCTGAGCCAGCCCTCGCTCAGCGCATCGCTCGCCCGGCTGCGCACGCACTTCGGCGATCAGCTTCTTGCACGCCACGGCAACGCGTACGAGCTGACGCCGCTCGCGACGCTGCTGGCCGAGCATGTGACGAGCGCGCTCGAGGGCGCCCGGCGGGTCTTCGAGATCGAGGCCGGGTGGAACCCCCGGGATTCGACCCGGGAGTTCTCGGTGTACATGTCGGACTACGGGCTCGCCACGATCGCGCCCATCGTGGCGCGGCTGGCGCACGAGACGGCCCCCTCGGTGCGGTTCCGCTTCCTCCTGCACAGTCCGACGGTGATCGACGAGGCGACGGAGCGGCTGCGCTCGGTGGACGGCATCGTCCTGCCCCACGGCTTCCTGAACGACCTGCCGTTCACCGACGTGTGGCGCGACGAGTGGGTGATCGTGTCGTCGGTCGACAACCCGGCCTGCGAGCGCGGGCTGACCTTCGAGGATCTCGGCACCGCGAGCTGGGTGCTCAGCTATCAGACCCGCACGGCGTTCACGTCGGCGATCCGGCAGCTCCAGCAGCTCGGGGTGGAGCCGAACGTGGAGGTCGTCGCCGAGAGCTTCCTGTCCCTGCCGCAGTTCGTGATCGGCACGAACCGCCTGGCGATGGTGCAGCGGGGCATCGCCCGCATCGTGCGGCAGCTCGCAGGGGTCGCGATCCACGAGCCGCCCTACGACGCCACGCCGCTGTCGAACGCGCTGTGGTGGCATCCGATGCACCGGAGCGACCCGAGCCACGAGTGGATGCGGGACGTCTTCGTCAGCGCAGGCCGCGAGCTCCGCCGCGAGCTGCAGCGGGACACGGGCGCCGCGGCGCAGTGACCTCCGGTCGCGCCCTCATCCTCCGCTCGCGGCGGCCGCGATGCGGTCGGCCATGTACTTCACGCCGGCCGACGAGGTGAACGCCCCGTCGACGGGGATCTCGGCGCCCGAGACGTAGGTGGCAGCATCCGACAGCAGAAAAGCGACGACGTGCGCGACCTCGTCGGCCTCCCCCAGCCGCTCCATCGGCGTCAGCTCGAGCTGGGCCTGGCGCATCGCGCCCGGGGCGTTCGCCGTCATCGGCGTCTCGATGAAGCCCGGGTGGACGATGTTCACCCGGATGCCGCGGGGCCCGAGTTCGGTGGCCGCCACGTGGGTCAGACCGCGCAGCGCCCATTTCGACGTCGTGTAGGCGGCGGTGTAATGCGCCGTGAGGCCCGCGGCCGATCCGATGTTGACGATCGACGACCCCCGGGTCATGAGCGGGGAGAGCGTCTGGATGCCCAGCAGGGCGCCGGTGACGTTGACGGCGAGCACGCGGTCCCAGTCGGCACGCGCGGTCTCGCCGAGGCGGGCCCGGTGGGTGATCCCCGCGTTGTTCACCAGGCCGTGCAGGGGCCGGCCGCTCTCGCCCAGCTCGGCGGCGAGCGCGGCCCACTGCGTCTCGTCCGCGACGTCCAGGCGCCGGTAGGCGACGCCCGGGACATCGAGCTCGGCGGGCGCGTGCTCGTCGATGTCGGTGGCGATGACGCGCGCGCCGGAGCCGGCGAGGAGGAGCGCTTCCCGCAGCCCCTGACCGCGCGCCGCTCCGGTGATCACGACGACTTCGTCGTGCACTCCTGGATAGATCATGACGGCGACGATAGCGCCCCGCGGGGATGCGCGGCCCGGCCGGAGACAGGTATCACCCATTCCGATAGTGGCGATACAGAAGCCCGCGGTTCCCGATAGCCCGCGAAGGCGGATAGTGGATGTCGAGCCACAGACATCGCTGTTGAAAGGGTCGAAGATGACAAAGCTGCTCTCCCACCTCTCGTTCGTCGAGATCACCGCGCCCGACGTCGAAGCGTCGGTCGACTTCTACAAGACCCACGTGGGTCTCACCGAGGTCGCCCGCGAGAACGGTCGCGTGTACCTGCGCTGCTGGGGCGACTACTACGCGTACTCGGTCGTCGTCGTCCCGGGCGACGAGCCGTCGCTCGTGACCATGGGCTGGCGCGCCTCGAGCGCCGAGGACCTCCAGGCCGCGGTCGAACGCGTCGAGGCCGCGGGCGTCGAGGTCGAGTGGTTCGACGGGTTCAAGATCGGGCGCGCCGCCCGGTTCACGGGTCCCTGGGGCCACAGCATGACGCTGCACTGGGACGTCGAGCGTCACCAGGCACCGGGGCACACGGCATCCATCTACCCGGACCGTCCCGAGAAGCGCTCGAAGATCGCCGGCGCGCCGCGCCAGCTCGACCACGTGACCGTCGCGGCCAGCGACGTCGACGGCTTCGCCCAGTGGTACCGCGATGTGCTCGGCTTCCGCATCATGGCGCGCACCGTGCTCGACGAGGCGCCGATCTCGGTGTTCTCGGTGCTGACGACCAACGAGAAGTCGCACGACCTCGGCGTCGTGCTCGACGGCTCGACGCGGCCCGGCCGCGTCGGACACTACGCGTTCTGGGTCGACACGCACGAGGAGCTCCTCATCGCGGCCGACACGCTCCTCGAGAACGACATCCCGATCGAGTACGGCCCGTCGATCCACGGCATCGGCGAGCAGACGTTCCTCTACTACCGCGAGCCGTCGTCGCTGCGCATCGAGCTGAACACCGGCGGCTACCGCAACTACGTGCCCGACTGGGAGCCCAACACGTGGAAGCCGTCGCTCGGTTCGAACAACTTCTACCGCAACAGCGCCATGCCGATGTCGATGATCGAGTCGTTCCCCCCGGCCGACGGACCGTCGGCCACCGAAGAGGGCGTGCCCGACGAGATCAAGGACGCACTCTTCAACCCGTACGCCAAGCACGGCCAGGGCTGAACTCCGCCGCGGGCGGCCGGGACCCCGGCCGCCCGCACTTCCACTCCCCGTCAGACTCAAGGAGGATTTATGACGCTGCGGCGCACCCCCGCTCCCTTCGCTCTCGCCCGCTACCGCCAGGACGGCGTCGTCCGTCTCGGCCTGGTGGCGGGTGAGAGCATTCGTCCGCTCGGCGCCGAGGAGCTCGGCGCCGACGACCTCAACGCGTTCCTCGCGGCCCCGGACTGGAACCGGCTCGCGGGCGTCGCCGCCTCGGACGGGCCGTGGGAGGCGCTCGACGACGTCGTGCTGACCGCCCCGGTCGAGCCGCGCCAGGTGCTGCAGACCGGCGCCAACTACCGCGAGCACGTCATCGAGCTGGTGGTCGCGGGTCTCACCCCCGACCCCGACAACCCGCGGCCCGACGCCCGCGAGTACGCCGCGAAGCTCATGGACGACCGCCGCGCGAACGGCGAGCCGTACTTCTTCATCGGACTTCCGTCCTGCGTCGTGGGCGACGACGTGCCGCTCGTGCTCCCGGCCACCAGCCAGGTGCACGACTGGGAGCTCGAGCTCGCCGTCGTGATCGGCCGCGAGGCGTTCCGCGTCTCGCGTGAGGAGGCGCTCAGCCACGTCGCCGGCTACACGATCGTCAACGACGTCACGACGCGCGACCTGGTGTTCCGCAAGGACATGAAGGAGATCGGCACCGACTGGTACCGGTCGAAGAACTCGCCGGGATTCCTCCCCACCGGGCCCTTCCTGGTGCCGGCGCCGTTCATCGACGCATCGGACGTCGCCGTGCGCCTCGAACTCAACGGCACGGTGATGCAGGATGCCTCGACCAGCGATCTGCTGTTCGACATCCCCGCGCTCATCTCCGGGGCGTCGCAGACGCAGCCGCTCCTTCCCGGCGACCTGCTGCTCACCGGCAGCCCTGCCGGCAACGGCCAGCACTGGAAGCGGTTCCTCCGTGACGGCGACGTCATGACGGGCACCATCGCCGGCCTCGGCACCCAGATCGTCCGCTGCGTCGCGGAGGGCGAGCGGTGAGCACCCCGACCACGGATCCGCAGCAGCTCGATCGCACGCAGCCGGAACAGGCCGTCGCCGCCGCCGCCGCGGCGTTCAGCAACTGGGGCCGCTGGGGCGACGACGACGTGCTGGGCACGCTCAACTTCATCGATCCGGCGAAGCGGGTGCAGGCGGCACGGCTGGTCACCGAGGGCCGTGTGATCTCGCTCTCGCAGCCGTTCGACACCGACGGCCCGCAGAACGGCTGGCGGCGACGCACCAACCCGGTGCACACGATGACCGACACCGGCCTGGAGGCCGAGCGCGGCATCCAGGGACTGCCGCACGGCATCGGCGGCGCCGACGACGTGATCGCGATGCCGCTGCAGTGCTCCACCCAGTGGGACGGCCTCGGCCACATCTTCGACCACGGCGTGGCGTGGAACGGGCGCCGTGCCGGCGACGTCGTGACCAGCGAAGGCGATCAGGTGACCGGCATCCAGCATGCCGCCGGTGTGGTCGTGTCGCGAGGCGTGCTGCTGGACGTCGCTCGGCACCTCGCCCCCGAGACCGGCGAGCTGCCGGACGGCTACGCCATCACCACCGCCGACCTCGAGGCCACGATCGCGGCGCAGGGCCCCTCCAGCCACGTCGGCCGCGGCGACATCGTGCTGGTGCGCACCGGGCGCTACGCCCGCGTCGCCCGCGAAGGATGGCAGGGGTACGCCGGAGGGCCCGCCGCCGGTCTGTCGTTCACGACCGCCGGCTGGCTGCACGGCACCGAGATCGCGGCGATCGCGACCGACACCTGGGGCTTCGAAGTGCGCCCGAACGAGTTCGACGACGCGTTCCAGCCGCTGCACCAGGTGGTGATCCCGCACCTCGGCCTCACGATCGGCGAGATGTGGGACCTGGAGGAGCTCGCCCGGGCGTGTGCCGAGCTCGGCCGCTGGGACTTCCACCTGTCCGCGCCCCCGCTCGCGATCACCGGGGCGGTCGGCTCCCCCATCAACCCGGTCGCCACCCTCTGACCACCACCACCATCACATCCATCACTCGAAGGAGAGAGAAAAATGACCGCAGTGACGCGTGTCGCCGTCGTAGGAAGCGGCGTGGCGGGCCTCGCCACCGCCATCCAGCTCGCCAAGGCGGACGTCGAGGTCGACGTCTTCGAATCCAAGCCGGGCCTCACCGCCCTGGGCTCGGGCATCTCGCTGCAGGGCAACGCGCTGCGCGCGTTCGACGTCCTGGGCGCGTGGGACGACATCCGCGCCGCCGGGTACCCGTTCGAGGGGCTCAACCTGCGCGCGCCCGGCCCCGGTGCGCCCATCGTGGCGTCGCTCCCCGATGTGAAGACGGGCGGCCCGGACTACCCGTCGGGGATGGGGATGCCTCGGCCCGAGCTCGCCCGCATCCTGTTCGCCCACGCCGAGAGCGCCGGGGCGCGCGTGCGCTTCGAATCGAAGGTGACCGCCCTCAGCGAGACCGACGCGGGGGTGGAGGTGTTCGTCAACGGCGCATCGGCCGGGGTGTACGACCTCGTGGTGGGGGCGGACGGCCTCCACTCGACGGTCCGCGAGCTCATCGGCATCGACACCAAGCCGGAGCCGACCGGAATGGGGATCTGGCGCGCCTTCGTGTCCCGTCCGGCCGAGGTCGAGCGCACCGAGCTCTACTACGGCGGGCCCGCGTTCATCGCCGGCTACACCCCGACCGGCGAGGACTCGATGTACGCGATCCTCGTCGAGAAGGCGCAGGACCGGTTCGGCGTGTCGGCCGAGGAGGCCACCGGGATCATGCTCGAGACCTCGCGCGCCTACGACGGCCCGTGGAACTCCATCCGCGCCGATCTCGCCGCGGGCGCCAAGGCGCACTACACGTGGTTCACCCGTCACCTGGTCGAGGGTCCGTGGAACCGCGGCCGGGTCGTCATCATCGGCGACGCCGCCCACTCCTGCCCGCCGACGATCGCTCAGGGCGCGGCCCAGGGCCTCGAGGACGCACTGGTGCTGACGGAGCTGCTCGTCGCCCGTGACGCCCTCGACCAGCAGCTGTGGGACGACTTCCACGCGCGCCGGCTCCCCCGCGCGAAGACGGTCGTGGACGCCTCGGTGCAGCTCGGCCAGTGGCAGCTCGACGGCGACCGCGACGCGGATGCCGGCGGCCTGATCTTCAGCGTCTCGCAGCAGATGGCGCAGCCGGCCTGATGCGCGTCACCGACGTCCACGCCCACCTCCTGCTGCCGCAGCTGCACGCCGAGGTCGAGAAGAGCGCTCCCGCCCAGGTCGCCGAGGCGGCTGCGCTGGATCTCACGCGCAACGGTGCCGAGAGCCAGGCGATCTCGGGGCCCATGGTCGGCGCCCGGATCCCGCGGCTCACCGATCCCGCCGCCCGCCTGGCGGCGATGGACGAGCAAGGCGTCGAGGTGCAGTGGGTGAGCGTCTCACCCAACCACTTCTATCCGTGGGCCGAGGACGGCCTGGCGATGTGGATCGCGTTCGAGACCAACCGGCTGGTCGCCGAGCACGTCGCGGCGGCACCGGACCGCCTCGTCGGACTCGGCGTGGTGCCCCTCCAGCACCCCGACCGGCTGGTCGAATGCCTCGACGACGCGGTGCTCGGCCGCGGCCTCGCGGGCGTCGAGATCTCGTCGTTCGCCGGAGACGTCGAGCTGTCGGACGAGCGGCTCGAGCCGTTCTGGGCGCGCGCCGAGGCGCTCGGCGCGGTGGTGTTCCTGCACCCCTTCGGGTGCTCGCTCGATGCGCGACTCGACCGCTTCTACCTGTCGAACACGGTCGGCCAGCCGACGGAGAACGCGGTGGCGCTGTCCCACCTGATCTTCTCGGGTGTGCTCGATCGCCACCCCGGGCTGAAGCTGGTCGCCGCTCACGGCGGCGGCTACCTGCCCACCGCGATCGGACGATCGGACCGGGCCTGGAAGGTCCGCCCCGAGGCGCAGCGCTGTGCGCACGCACCGTCGACGTACCTGCGCCGCATCTGGTTCGACACCGTCGTGCACGACCCGATCGCGCTGCGTCACCTCGTCGAGATCGCGGGCGCGGGGCAGGTGGTGCTGGGCAGCGACTTCCCGTTCGACATGGGCCTGGACGACCCGGTCGCCGAGATACGGTCGGCAGGGCTCCCCCGCGAGATCACCGAGCGCATCCTCGGCGGCAACGCCGCGACGCTCCTGCGCGCGGGAGTGACCGCGTGAGGCTCGCCCGGTGGACGACCGCCGATGGGACGGCCGTCGACGGCTTCGTCATCGGCGGCGGCGTCATCCCCTTTCCCGATCACCTGACCGTGTCGGACGTGCTCCGCGGCGGACTGGCCGTGGCCGCCGACCTGCACGCCCGGGTGGAGCGCGATCAGGGGCCGGCGACGCCGCTGGCGGACGTGACGCTGCGTGCACCGCTCGACCCTGCGTCGGTGCGGGACTTCAGCATCTACGAGGAGCACGTGGAGGGGGTGAGCGCCGCGGTCACCGGGCGCAGCTTCGTCGCGCCGGAGTGGTACGACGCGCCCACCTTCTACTTCGGCAACCCGCATACGATGCTGGCCACCGGAGACGTCGTCGCGCCCCCGCCGAGCGA
>DATEOM010000007.1:0-4702 GCA_035274105.1 Microbacterium sp. | reverse complement strand
TCGATGGGCGCGGGAAGCGCCAGCCCGACGCCGAGGAGGTCGGCGATGGACCCGCCGAGGGACTCCATCATGTCGCCGAGCAGCAGGGCGAGGCGGTCGAGCTCGGAGTCGTGGCGGTGGTCGAGGGGAAGCGGCAGCGAGGACTGCGTCACGATCGTGCGGGCGGTGTCGGCGATCGCGATGTGCAAGTGGCGCGAGCTGTAATGGACGCCCGCGACGAGGCCGAGGCGGCGGGCGAGCGACACGAGGGTCGCGCGGCGGCCGCTGCTCGTCGTGAACGACGTGTGGAGCAGACCCGACGCCGTCAGCTCCTTGACGATGTTCGAGACGGTGGCAGGTGAGAGCCCGGTGCTGCCGGCGAGCTCGATCTGGGTGAGACGGCCGTGGCGCTTCAGCGACTCGATGACGCGCGCACGATTGGCCTCGCGGAGCGAGGTCTGCGAGCCCGGCGGGGCTTGACGGCGTGCCACAGGTCACACTGTATCCCACGGCCCATTTCCCAGGTCGGCTGTGGGTTCAGGCGGCGTCGCGGGCCGCCGCAACCGCGCGAGGGTAGGTCAGCGCCGGTCGGCGGCGAGGCGGATGAGCACGATGTTGCCCGACTCGTCGACCTCGGCGACGCCCGGATGCGCCTTCACGAACTCCGAGAAGCTCTTGTGGCCGAGCGCCTTCTCGCTGAACGACGGGTCGAGCCGCTTGATGAGGCTCTTCACCGCCGACGCGTGCTGCCACTCCACGCCTTCCTTGTCGCTCTCCAGACGGAGGGCGCGCTCGAGGAGGGATTCGGTCGGGTCGACGGCGGACTTCCGCGCACGCCGGCTGCCGGACGCGCGCTGCGGCGCAGCATCCTTCTTCCCCGTCGGCGGAGCCGCGACACCCGGGAGCGCGTCGTACGAATCGAACTGGTCGCACGCCGCGGCGAGGGACTTGGCGGTCGAGCCCGCGACGCCGACGCCGACCACGAAGCGCCCCAGGCGGCGGCAGCGCTGCGCCAGCGGCACGTAGTCGGAGTCACCGGCGACGATCACGACGTGCGTCAGGTCGGGGAGGCGGAACATGTCTTCGACCGCGTCCACCGCGAGGCGGATGTCGGCCCCGTTCTTCGCGTATGCCGCCGCGGGGAAGAGCTGCACCAGGTCGACGGCGCGGGCCACCAGCTGCGACCGGTACTCGGCGTTGACGGGCGCCGACCAGTCCGCGTACGCGCGGGTGAGCACCAGCGTGCCGAACGACGTCGCGTAGTCGATGATGGCGCCGACATCGATCGTCGCGGCGGCCAGGCGCTCGGCGATCTCGGGGTCCGCAGCATCCGTTGCGATCTTCTGACGGTCGCGGGAGTACGAGTTCTTGCCGTGCACGCGGTCGTACCACGACATCACGATGTTGTCGAAGTCCAGGTACACCGCCACGCGCGGGCTCAGCAGGTCGGGCACGTCACTCCTCACCGGGGTAGCGGACGCCGACGAGGTCGCGGATCTCGTCGAGGGTGGCCATGATCCCGACGGTCTCGTCGATGGGCAGCACGTCGGAGTCGGTGCGGCCCTCGGCGAGGTACCGCTCGGCGGCGAGCGCCTGGTACTGCATACCGCGTCCCTCGATGTCGGAGTGGAACTCCTCGAGCACCGCGCCGCCGGGGCCGACGAGGCGGAACGAGGTGGCCGAGTACCAGACGCTGTCGATGTCGATGCGGGCATCGGTGCCGATGATCGCCGCGGTGTTGGGGCCGGCGCCGCGGGACGCGGAGATCGAGGTCGACAGCGCGCCCGACGTGTGGGTCATGATCGTCGCGACCTCGGTGTCGGATCCGGCGTCGCCGATGCGGGCGGCCGCGGCGATCGACAGGGGCTCGCCGAGGATGTCCCACGCGAGCGACACGGGGTAGACGCCGAGGTCGAGGAGGGCGCCGCCGCCGAGCTCGAGGGCATTGATACGGTGCGCGGGATCGGAGGGCAGGCGCTGCGTGTGGTCTGCGGTGACGGCGCGGACCTCGCCGAGGGCGCCCGACTCCACCAGCTCGCGGATGCGGACCATGTGCGGCAGGTACCGCGTCCACATGGCCTCCATCGCCAGCAGCCCGCGCTCGGCCGCGACGTCGCGCACGGCCACGGCCTCGGCGGCGTTGAGGGTGAACGCCTTCTCGACCAGCACGTGCTTGCCCGCCTCGAGGGCGAGCAGCGCGTTCGCGGCGTGCATCGGGTGCGGCGTCGCGATGTAGACGATGTCGACGTCGGGATCGGCGACGAGCTCCTGGTACGAGCCGTGGGCGTGCGGGATGCCGAAGTCGGCGGCGAACGCCTCGGCGGTCGCGAGGCGCCGCGAACCCACGGCGGCGACATCGAGCCCGGCGGTGCGCAGGTCGCTGGTGAAGGCTCGGGCGATGCCGCCCGGTCCGAGGATCCCCCAGCGGGGGGAGGAGGGCGAGGTCATGAACACGAGGCTAGCGGCGCGATGCCGCCCGCGCCGGGAGGACTAGCGGGCGACGCTCTCGGCGAGCTCGGCGTGCTCCTCGGTCACCGTGATCTGGTCGAGAGCACGCGCCAGGTCGTCGACGATGTCGCGGGCGTCCTCGAGGCCGATCGACAAGCGCACCGTCGTCGGGCCGATGTGCGCCTCGGCGAGCTGCGTCGGAGACATGTGGCTGTGCGTCATCGAGGAGGGGTGCGCGACGAGACTGCGCGCGTCGCCGATGTTCGCGACCAGGCGGATCACCTGCAGGCGCGAGATGAACTCCTCGACCAGGCGGAAGTCCGCCTCGGCGTCGCCCGTCGCCGGGAGATCGAACGCGAACACGGAGCTCACGCCGTGGGGCAGGTACGCTTCGGCCTGCGCGTGCCACGGGCTCGACTCCAGGCCCGGGTGATGCACGCGCGAGACGGCGGGGTGGGTCTCGAGGAACTGCGCGACGGTGAGGGCGCTCGCGGTGTGGCGCTCCATGCGCAGGTCGAGCGTCTCGAGACCCTGCAGCAGCTGGAAGGCGTTGAAGGCCGAGAGCGACGGGCCGAGGTCGTGGACGTACTTGGTCTTGACCAGCGCGATGTAGGGCGAACCGGTCTCGCCGAAGCGCTCCACCAGGCTGCCGTCGGGCACGCGCGGGTACGTCTGGGTCAGCTGCGGCCAGCGTGCGGGCTCGGCGGTGAAGTCGAAGGTGCCGAGGTCGACGACGACGCCGCCGAGCGACGTGCCGTGACCGCCCAGGAACTTCGTTGCGGAGTGCACCACGATGTCGGCGCCGAAATCCTTCGCGCGCTGCAGGTACGGCGTCGCGACGGTGTTGTCGATCACCAGGGGCACACCGGCCTCCTTGGCGACGGCGGCGACCGCGCCGAGGTCGAGCACCTGCGCGATCGGGTTCGAGATCGACTCGGCGAACAGCGCCCGGGTCGTCGGCCGCACAGCGGCGCGCCACGCGTCGAGGTCGTCCTGGTCGACGAACGTCACCTCGATGCCCCAGTCGGCGAAGGTGTCCTGCAGCAGGTCGACGGTGCCGCCGTAGAGCTGCCGGGCGGCGACGATGTGCTCGCCCTGCTTCGCCAGGGCGAGCAGGGCGACCGCCACGGCCGCCTGACCCGACGCGACGCCCGCGGCGGCGATGCCGCCCTCGAGCTCGGCGACGCGGCGCTCGAACACGAGCACCGTGGGGTTCGCGGCGCGGCTGTAGATGTTGCCGTCCTTGCGGAGGGCGAAGAGGTCGCGTGCCTCGGCGAGCGAGCGGAACTCGAACCCGTTGGACTGGTGGATGGAGGGGACGGCGGTGTTCTCCGCGATGCCGGAGTCGAACCCGGCCTGCACCTGCGCCGTCGCGAACGAGCGAGGGGTGGCAGGACGAGTCTGTTCAGGCATGCCCACCATTGTCGAGCCGCGGCGCCCGCGGCGGTGCGTCGTGTGTCGAACTGTTGCGACGGCGGCCGCTTCGGGTCAGCCTGGGATCAAGGAACGAGCGTGATCTTGCCGGCAACCCCCGACTCGATCGCACGATGCGCTTCGGCGGCGTCGGCCAGGGCGAACGACGGTCCGAGTTCGACCGAGAAGCGTCCCGCGGCGATCAGCGCGAGCGCGACGGGCACCGCCTCGGTGCGCCACACCTGCTGCTGCGCGGTGAGCGGTTCGGGGGAGCCGCCTGCGAATGCGCGGATGCCGCGGCCCGCAGCATCCCGTCCCCGGACCAGAGTCGCGATCCGCTGCCGGTCGGCGACCAGCTCGAGCGAGGCGTCGAGGGCCTCGTCGGTGCCGGCGGCGTCGACGGCGACGGTCACGCCCTGGGGAGCGGCTTGGCGCACGCGGGCGGCGAGACCCTCGCCGTAGGCGACGGGGATCGCACCGAGCTCGCGGACCCGCTCGAAGCGTCCCTCGGACGAGGTCGCGACGACGGTGGCACCCCACAGCACGGCGAACTGGATGAGGGCCTGGCCGACGGCGCCTGACCCGGCGTGCACGAGCACGGTGTCGCCGGCGCCCACGGCGAGCGAGCGGAGCGCCTGATAGGCCGTGCCGACCGGGATGCCGAGAGCCGCGCCGTGCGCGGCGCTCACCTGCGGCGGCCGGGGGAAGACGCGGGAGGCGGGTACTGCGAGCTCGGTCGCGTACGCGCCGGAGGCGCCCGCGAAGACGACGGGATCCCCGACGCGGAAGCCGTCGACGCCTTCGCCGACGCCGGTCACGACGCCGGCGCCGTCCGCGCCGACGCGTCGCGGCTCGGTGATCT
>DATEOM010000006.1:0-4345 GCA_035274105.1 Microbacterium sp. | reverse complement strand
GCCGCCGCGGCGAGCTGCGCTCGCGCTTCGTGGTCGTGCGCTCCGACGGGCCGCTCCGCCTCGCCGGACGCCAGGCGCGTCTCGACGAGCCGGGCGCGGTGCGCGTGCTGCCGCCCTTCAGCGCGCGCCGCCACCTGCCCTCCCGGCTCGCGCGACTGCGCGAACTCGACGGCAACACGAGCGTGCAGGTGCGCGGCCAGGGCACCGAGTTCGACTCGCTGCGCGAGTACGTTCGCGGCGACGACGTGCGCTCGATCGACTGGAGGGCGACCGCGCGTGCGAGCACGACGATGCTGCGCACATGGCGCCCCGAGCGCGACCGTCACGTCGTGATCGTGATCGACACCGGACGCACGGCCGCCGCGAGGGTCGGCGACGGCGTGCGGATGGATGCCGCGATGGAGGCGGCGCTGCTGCTCGCGGCGCTGGCGACCCGGGCGGGCGACCACGTGCACCTCTTGATGTTCGACCGGACGATCCGCGCCCGCGTGACGCGCGTGGACGGACCGGGCCTGCTGCCGGCGATGGTCGACGCGATGGCGCCGGTCGAGCCGCAGCTGATCGACACCGACTGGGATGCCGCGTTCTCGCAGGTGCGCGCGCTCACCTCCCGTCCGTCGCTGGTGGTGCTGCTCACCGCGCAGGACGCCGCCGAGGCGGCGCGGGGCTTTCTCGGCTCGCTCCCGGCGCTCGCCCGCGGCGCGCACGTGCTGGTCGGAGCCGTCACCGACGAACAGGATCCCCTCTCCGAACGGCCCGACGCCGCCGACGTCTACCGCGCGGCCGCGATCGAGCAGAGCGCCCACGACGCCGCGGTCGTCGCCGCCGCGATCGGCCGGGCCGGGGGTGAGGCGATCGCCGCGACCCCTGAGGACCTGCCGCCGCGCATCGCCGACCGCTACCTCACCCTGAAGGCGGCCGGTCGTCTCTGACGCGCCGGGAGCGCAGCATCCATCCCCGGGAACAGCCGGGAACGAAGGCCTGAACATCGGACGAAACTGAACGAGATCAGGCGTTATACACGGACACTCCGCGCGCGGTACCTGGGAATCCGCTGAACATGGCGCTAGCCTCGCGGCGAGGAAAGGAGTCCGCCATGTCGGATACCACCATCCCGCCCACCACGGTGAACAGACTCGTCGCGGAGGCCCTGGGAACGTTTCTGCTCGTCTTCGGCGGTGTCGGCGCGGCCCTGTTCGCGGCCAACTTCCCGGCCGGGGACGACGGCAATCCGCTGGGCATCGCGTTCGTCGGCGTCTCGCTGGCGTTCGGCCTGACGGTCGTGGCGGGCGCCTACGCGTGGGGGCCGATCTCGGGCGGCCACTTCAACCCCGCCATCACCCTCGGACTCGCCGCGGCCGGCCGCTTCGAGTGGAAGAACACGATCGGCTACATCATCGCGCAGGTGATCGGCGGCGCCCTCGGCACGACGCTCATCGTGCTGATCGGCATCTTCGGCACCGACAACTGGCTCGCGAACGCGCAGGACGGCGGCTTCGCGTCGAACGGCTATGGCACCGGGGACTTCGGCTCGCCCGGCGGCTTCGAGCTGGGTGCGGCGATCATCGCAGAAGTGCTGCTGACGGCGATCTTCGTGCTCATCATCCTCGGTGTCACCCACTCCACGCGCGGCACCGCGGCGCTGGCGCCGCTGGCGATCGGCCTCACCCTGACGCTCATTCACCTGATCTCGATCCCGATCGACAACACCTCGGTGAACCCGGCCCGCTCGATCGCCGCGGCGATCTACGGCGGCCCCGGTCCGCTGTCGCAGCTATGGGTGTTCATCGTGTTCCCGATCGTCGGCGGCCTGCTCGCCGGCGTCCTGCACCGTGCGCTCTTCGAGCCGAAGGGCACACTGCCCCCGGTCCAGGCCGAGGCGCGCGTCAAGTAGTCCCCGACCACAACGAGAGCGGCCCGCCCCCTTCCGGGGACGGGCCGCTTTTCCGCTCTCCGCGTCGCCGCGGATCAGCAGGTGTCAGACGAGGTCGAACCGGTCGAGCTCGGTGACCTTGCCCCACGCCTTGACGAAGTCGCGCACGAACTTCTCGTTCGCGTCATCCGAGGCGTACACCTCGGCGACGGCGCGCAGCTCCGAGTTCGACGAGAACAGCAGGTCGACGCGCGTGCCGATGCCCACCGGCGCGCCCGAGCCGTCCTTGACGCCCGCGAACGCGTGCGCGCCCCGGTCGAGCGGCTTCCAGGTGGTGCCGAGGTCGAGCAGATTCACGAAGAAGTCGTTCGTGAGCACGCCCTTGCGGTCGGTGAACACGCCGTACTCCGAGTCGTCCCAGTTCGCACCGAGCACGCGCAGGCCGCCGACGAGCACCGTCAGCTCCGGCGCGCTCAGCGTGAGCAGGTTCGCACGGTCGATGAGGTGGTGCTCCTCGGGCATGAACGCCTGCGGCCCGTAGTAGTTGCGGAACCCGTCGGTGGTCGGCTCGAGGAACGCGAACGACGTGACGTCGGTCTGTTCCTGCGTGGCGTCGGTGCGGCCCGGGTGGAACACCACCTCGGCGTCGACGCCGGCGTCCTTCGCCGCCTTCTCGACCGCCGCGTTGCCGGCGAGCACGATGAGGTCGGCGAGCGACACCTTCTTGCCGTCGGTGCGGCCGTCGTTGAACGAGGCCTGGATCTGCTCGAGCTTCGCGAGCACGGTGGCGAGCTGGGCGGGCTTGTTGACCTCCCAGTCCTTCTGCGGCGCGAGGCGGATGCGGGCGCCGTTGACGCCGCCGCGCTTGTCGCTGCCGCGGAACGAGGATGCTGCCGCCCACGTGGTCTCGACGAGCTGCGACACGCTCAGCCCGCTGTCGAGGATCTGCGCCTTCAGCGCCGCCGCGTCTGCGGCGTCGATGAGCTCGTGGTCGACCGCGGGCACGCGGTCCTGCCACAGCAGCTCCTCGGCGGGGACCTCGGCGCCCAGGTAGCGCTCGATCGGTCCCATGTCACGGTGCGTGAGCTTGAACCAGGCGCGCGCGAACGCGTCGGCGAAGGCCTCGGGGTCGTCCTTGAACTTCCGCGAGATCGCGTCGTACGCGGGGTCGGTGCGCAGGGCGAGATCGCTCGTCAGCATGCGGGGCTCGCGACGGCCGTTCGAGTGCGCGAGCGGCACCATGTCGGCGCCGCCGCCGTTGATCGGGCGCCACTGGTGGCCGCCGCCCGGGCTGCGCATGAGCTCCCACTCGTAGGCGTAGAGGATGTGGAAGAACTCGTTGTCCCAGCGGGTCGGGTGGTACGTCCAGGTCACCTCGAGACCCGAGGTGATCGTGTCGTCGCCGTGGCCGGTGCCGTGATTGTTCTTCCAGCCGAGGCCCTGCTGCTCGAGGCCGGCGGCCTCGGGGTTGTGCTCGATGTTGGTGTCGGGCGCGGCGCCGTGGGTCTTGCCGAACGTGTGGCCACCGGCGATGAGCGCGACGGTCTCCTCGTCGTCCATCGCCATGCGGCCGAACGTCTCGCGGATGTCGCGCGCGGACTTCAGCGGGTCGGGCTCGCCGTTGGGGCCTTCGGGGTTGACGTAGATGAGTCCCATCTGCACGGCCGCGAGCGGCTTCTCGAGCTCACGGTCGCCCGAGTAGCGCTCGTCGTCCAGCCACGTGGTCTCGGGACCCCAGTACACGTCGGCGTCCGGCTCCCACACGTCGGCGCGGCCACCCGCGTAGCCGAACGTCTGGAAGCCCATCGACTCGAGCGCCACGTTGCCGGCGAGGATCATGAGGTCGGCCCACGACAGCGACTGGCCGTACTTCTTCTTCACCGGCCACAGCAGGCGACGGGCCTTGTCGAGGTTGACGTTGTCGGGCCAGCTGTTCAGCGGCGCGAAGCGCTGCTGACCGGCGCCACCCCCGCCGCGGCCGTCGGTCACGCGGTACGTGCCCGCGCTGTGCCACGCCATGCGGATCATGAGGGGGCCGTAGTTGCCGAAGTCGGCGGGCCACCAGTCCTGCGACGTGGTGAGCGTCTCGGCGATGTCGGCCTTGACCGCGGCGAGGTCGAGCGACTCGAAGGCCGCCTTGTAGTCGAAGTCCTCGCCCAGCGGGTTCGCGACCGCGGGGTTCTTGGCGAGGATCTTGAGGTTCAGCTGGTTCGGCCACCACACGCTGTTGGCGTTTCCGGTGGTCGGGTGGGGCTGGCCGCCGTGGATGACCGGGCAGCCCTCGGACTCGTTCGGGCGCGGGCGGGTCTCGCCGTCCTCGCGCTCGTCGACCGGGGTGTCGATCGGGGTGACCGCCTGATCGGCGTCGGTCGGGTTCTCACCGATCTCCGGGATCGTGTCGTTCTTGTCGGTCATGGCTTCCTTCCAATCGGGATGGCTGGGGAATCGGACGGGATCAGGATGCTGCGGCCC
>DATEOM010000005.1:0-4340 GCA_035274105.1 Microbacterium sp. | reverse complement strand
GGAGTCGGCGAGCGCGCCGCTCAGCTGCGACGAGTCGCCCACGGCGCGCGCGACGGCGAACAGCTCGCCGGCCACGTCGAGGTCGACGCCCGACGCGGCGCGCAGCGCCGCGGTCGTCGCCGCCAGGGCCTGAGTGGTCGCGCTGCCCATTACGCCTTGGCCCCTTCGGACTCTTCGAGCTCGGCGAGGAAGCGGTCGACGACGGCCTGAGCCTTCTTGTCGTCGGACAGCGTCTCGCCGATCACGCCGCCGGCGAGGTCGAGGGCGAGCGTGCCCACCTCGCTGCGCAGCGAGACGAGAGCCGTCTGGCGCTCCGCCTCGATCTGGGCGTGCGCGGTGGTGGTCAGGCGCGCGGCCTCCGCCGAAGCGGTCTCCTTGGCCTCGGCGACGATCTTCTTGCCGTCCTCGCGGGCGGCATCGCGGATCTCACCGGCCTCCTTGCGGGCGTCGGCGAGCTGCGCCGTGTACTCCTCGAGGGCGGCCTCGGCCTTGCGCTGTGCCTCGTCGGCCTTCGCGATGTTGCCCTCGATGGCTGCGGAGCGCTCGTCGAGCAGCTTCTTCATCCGAGGAAGGGCGACCTTCCAGAAGATGATCAGGATGACGATGAAGCAGACCGCCGACCAGATGATGTCGTACCACGCGGGCAGCAGGGGGTTGTGGGTCTCCCCCTCTTCCGCGGCGTACGCGACAAGAGCGTTCAGCATCCTGTCTCCTTAGGAGGTGTGTCGACGATCAGACGAAGATGAAGTAGGTCGCGATGCCGATGAAGGCGAGCGCCTCGGTGAATGCGATACCGATCCACATGAGCACCTGGAGGCGGCCGGCCAGCTCGGGCTGACGGGCGACGCCCTCGATCGTCTTGCCGACGACGATGCCCACGCCGATGGCCGGGCCGATCGCGGCGAGGCCGTAGCCCATCGTCGCGACGTTGCCGCTGACCTCTGCGAGAACCGTAGTTGCGTCCACGGGGGTGTTTCCTTTCGGTTGTGGGCGGCCTTCCGGCCGTCCCGCTTTCAGTGCTCTTCAGCGACCGCGAGCTGGATGTAGACCGCGGTGAGAAGGGCGAAGACATACGCCTGGAGGACGGCCACCAGGATTTCGAACAGGGTGAAGACGAAGCCGAACGCCAGGCTGCCGGCGCCCAGCACGGTCCACCATCCGCCGAGCTCGACCACGAAGAACTGCGTCGCTGCGAAGAACAGGACCAGCAGCAGGTGGCCGACCATCATGTTCATGAGGAGTCGGAGCGTGAGCGTGACGGGACGGATGATGAACGTCGAGATCAGCTCGATCGGCGTGACGATGATGTAGATCGGCCACGGCACACCGGACGGGAACAGCGAGTTCTTGAAGAAGTTGCCGGGGCTCTTCTTGATGCCGGCGTAGATGAACGTCACGTAGCTCACGACGGCGAGCAGCAGCGGCACGGCGATGATGCTCGTGCCGGCGATGTTCAGGAACGGGATGACTCCCGTGATGTTCATGAACAGCACCATGAAGAAGATCGTGGTGAGGATCGGAAGGAAGCGCTGGGCGTCCTTCTTGCCGAGCAGGTCCTCGCCGATGTTGACGCGGACGAAGTCCAGGCCCATCTCGGTGAGGCTCTGGAAGCGACCGGGAACCACTCGCATCCGGCGGGTGCCGAGCCAGAAGATCAGCACGACCGCGATGGTCGCGAGGAACTGGATCAGATGGATCCGGGTGACCGGGATGGTGCCGAACGCATAGAACAGGGTATCGGGGAAGAACTCGTCGATCGACGGCCCGTGGAACACGGGCGGTTCATCCGCGGCAAAGGGGGCGATCAGGGTCGCAGCATGAATAGACAGCGCTGGCTCCAGCTTCGGGGCACCGGTAAAGACCGTTGCGACGATGGTCGGTGAGCGTCACTCCGCAAGTACTCGCAGAGCGAGTTGGGCGGGCGCTCGTTCAGCCTATCAAACTTGTGAGGTCGCTGAATCCGCGCCCAGTCGCGTCAGGACGCCGCGGGGCCGTCGTCCCTGCGATCGCCCGCATCAGGGTCCGTCGGAAGCGTGACGTCGCTCACGTGCGGCACCCGCATCCGCATCAGGACGACCACGTCGATCAGAAGCGAGGCGAGCACGCTCGCGACCAGCGCCAGGAAGAACACCGGGCCGACGATCCACGGCTGGTCGCGCAGCACGAAGAGCGCGACGAGGAACACGCCGAACTTGATGAGCCACCCGCCCAGGACGATGCCGAAGAAGATCGGCACATAGAGGGCGTCGCCGTACCAGCGGTTCGCGATGAGGATGCTCGCGGCCGTGATCCCGAGGAACACGGCGGCGATGAGCACGCCGGCCAGCGCGCTCCAGAGTCCGTCGGTCCCCGCGACGAGGAAGCCGACGATCGCGCCGACGACGGCGAGGATCGCGGTGATCGTCCCCGACCACACCAGGACGGTGCGCAGGATCGGGGTGCTGGAGATCGGGGTGCGGGGGTTCGGGCTGGCGCTCATCGGGCGTCCTCCTGTGCGGGCGCGGGATCGGGCTGGGGTTCTGGTTCGGGGTCGGACGCGGCCGCCGGCGCGGCGATCGGGCGGCGGCGCGAGGGAAGAAGCGTGACGACGAGGCATGCGGCGATGCCGACGACGCCGTAGAACACGCCGAAGAGGTAGTCCCCCGGCCACTGCAACGTCGTGCCGATGTACATCAGCAGCACCGACAGGCTCACCAGCGCCGTCCACGCGTAGAAGATGAGCACGGCGTCGCGGTCGGTGTGGCCCATGTCGAGCATGCGGTGGTGCAGGTGCTTGCGGTCGGGCGAGAAGGGCGACTTGCCCCGGCTCATGCGCCGGACGACGGCGAGTCCGAAGTCGAGCAGCGGCAGCAGCACGACGACGACCGGAAGGAGGATCGGGATGAAGGCACCGAGAAGCTGCGACCGGCCGAAGGCGTCGTTGTCGGCGATCATCGCAGGGTCGAAGTTGCCGGTGATCGAGATGGCCGAGCACGCCATGAGCAGGCCCAGCATGAGCGCGCCGGAGTCGCCCATGAACAGGCGAGCCGGACTCCAGTTCAGCGGCAGGAACCCGATGCACGCCCCGATGAGCACGGCGGCGATGAGCGACGAGAGCGTGAAGTACGTGCTCGACCCGATGTCGCGGAACACCATGTAGGAGTACGCGAAGAAGACCGCGTTCGCGATCAGGCACACGCCGGCGACCAGCCCGTCGAGCCCGTCGATGAAGTTGACGGCGTTCATGACGACCACGATCGAGAAGACCGTGAGCGTGAAGCTCACCCAGCTCGAGCCGATCGCGAGGCCGCCGATCGGCAGCGAGTAGATCTGCAGCTGCCCGAACCACGCGATCACGCCGGCCGCGACGAACTGCGCGCCCAGCTTGATCATCCAGTCGAGGTCCCACAGGTCGTCGAGGACGCCGATCACCACGATGAGCGCGGTGGCTCCGAGCAGCGCGTAGACCTGCTGGGGCTGCGCCCAGACGATGGAGAAATACGGATGCTGCGACGACACCGCGAACGCCGCCAGCACGCCGATGAACATGGCGATGCCGCCGAGGCGCGGCGTGGGGGTCTTGTGGACGTCGCGCTCGCGGATGCCCGGATACAGCTTGTACTTCAGGCTGAGCCGCCACACCGCCCACGACAGGACGAAGGTGACGGCCGCCGTGAGGAGGATGGTGAAGACGTACTGCTTCACGAGCGGTCGGGTTCCGGCGCCTCGGGCGCCGGAGCCGCATCGGGAGCCGGAGCCGCATCGGGAGCCGTCGTCGTCTCGGTCGCCGCAGCAGCGTCGGCCGCAGCATCCGTCTCCGAGGCGGTCGGATCCACCGCGGGCTCCGCACCCGGGTCGGGTTCGAGGAGGTCGCCGAGCACCTCGCGGAGCTGCTCGCGGCTCACCGCGCCGTCGCGCAGCACGCGCACCCGGGGCTCGTCGCCGACCACGAGGCTGGTCGCGTCGATGATCGTCGAGGGGATGCCGGTCTTGGACGGGCCGTCGCCGAGGTAGACGGCCACGCTGTCCTTCAGCATCCCTTGCGCGTCCTCGGCGGTGATGCCGGCCGCCATGCCGGTGAGGTTGGCGCTCGAGACGGCCAGCGGGCCGGTCTCTTCGAGCAACTCGAGGGCGATGCGATGGGCGGGCATGCGCACGGCGACGGTGCCCTGCGTCTCGCCGAGGTCCCACGACAGCGACGGCTGCGAGGGCAGCACGATGGTGAGGCCGCCGGGCCAGTAGGCCTCTACGAGGCGCTCGATCGGCTCGGGCACCTCGGCGACGAGCGCGCGCAGCGTCGTGAGCCCGGCCACGAGCACGGGGGGCGGCGACTGTCGGCCGCGGCCCTTCGCGGCGAGCAG
>DATEOM010000004.1:0-3740 GCA_035274105.1 Microbacterium sp. | reverse complement strand
CTGCTCATCGTGACCGAGGGCGGCCTGACCGCCGTGTCGCCGGATTGGGGCGTCGACGACGTCATCCTCTTCACCGCCGGTCCCGCCGAGGTCGACGCGCGCATCCGGCTCGCCGTCGGTCGCCAGTCGGCCGAGCAGGTCTCGACGCGCATCCAGACATCGGGCATCACGATCGACGAGTCCTCGTACTCGGCCAAGGTGCACGGGCGCCCGCTCGACCTCACGTACAAGGAGTTCCAGCTCCTCCACTTCTTCGCGACGCACCCGTCGCGCGTCTTCACGCGCGAGCAGCTGCTGAGCGAGGTGTGGGGCTACGACTACTTCGGCGGCACCCGCACGGTCGACGTGCACGTGCGGCGCCTGCGCGCCAAGCTCGGCGACATGGAGCAGCTCATCGGCACCGTGCGCAACGTCGGCTACCGCTTCAACGTCTACGAGGACGAGGCCGAACCCGCGCCCCGCGAGCGCACCGACGCCTGACGAGCCGACGGCGGCCGGGGCGCAGCATCCGTCCGTTCACGTGCACGACACTTCGTTCACACTCTCGTCACGTCACCCTGCAATGATGAAGGGATGATCGAACCCGAGGTGCTCGACGCCGGCCTGGGCGATGCGGACGACGACGATTTCGACCTCTCGGAGGTCTTCGACTCGCAGCTCCCCGACCACCGCTACCTGGATCGTGAGCTGAGCTGGCTCGCCTTCAACCAGCGCGTTCTCGAGCTCGCTGAGGATCCCCATCTCCCGACGCTCGAGCGGGCGAACTTCCTGGCGATCTTCGCGAGCAACCTCGACGAATTCTTCATGGTGCGCGTCGCGGGCCTCAAGCGCCGCATCGTCACGGGCCTCGCCCTTCCGACGAACGTGGGCCGCTCCCCCGCCGACGTGCTCGCCGACATCTCGGCCGAGGCGCACAAGCTGCAGCTGCGTCACGCCGAGGCGTGGACCTCGCTGGTGAAGCCCGCGATGGTCGACGCCGGCATCCAGGTCGTCTCGTACGAGTCGCTCGACCGCGCCGAGCGGGAGGCGCTGTACGACTATTTCCAGGCGCAGGTCTTCCCGGTGCTCATGCCGCTCGCGGTCGATCCGGCCCACCCGTTCCCGTACATCTCGGGCCTGTCGCTCAACCTCGCCATCCGCATCCGCAGCGCCCGCACCGGCCGCCAGGAGTTCGCGCGGCTGAAGGTGCCGCCGATGCTCCCGCGCTTCGTCGAGCTGCCGCCCGTCGACGGCGCCGTGCGGTACCTGCCGCTCGAGGACCTCATCTCGAACCACCTGGACGACCTCTTCCCCGGGATGGAGGTGCTCGACCACCACGCCTTCCGCCTCACCCGCAACGAGGACGTCGTGATCGAGGAGGACGAGACCGAGAACCTCATCCAGGCGCTCGAGGCGGAGCTGCTGCGGCGCCGGTTCGGCCCGCCGATCCGCCTCGAGATCACCGACGACATGGACGACGTGACGCTCGACCTCCTCATCAAGGAGCTCGACATCACCCAGCAGGAGGTCTACCGCCTCCCCGGTCCGCTCGACCTCCGCGGTCTGTTCGATCTGTCGCGCATCGACCGGCCCGACCTGCACTACAAGACGCACCTGCCCACGACCGCGCTGGCGTTCCAGCCGGGCGACAACAACGAGCGGCCCGACATCTTCGCCTCGATCCGCAAGGGCGACGTGCTCGTGCACCACCCGTACGAGTCGTTCGCGACGAGCGTGCAGGCGTTCCTCGAGCAGGCGGCGAAGGATCCGCACGTCCTCGCCATCAAGCAGACGCTGTACCGCACGTCGGGCGACAGCCCCATCGTCGAGGCGCTCATCGACGCCGCCGAGGCGGGCAAGCAGGTGCTCGCGCTCGTCGAGATCAAGGCGCGCTTCGACGAGGCGAACAACATCGTGTGGGCGCGCAAGCTCGAGAAGGCGGGTGTCCACGTCGTGTACGGCCTCGTCGGCCTCAAGACGCACTGCAAGCTCGCGCTCGTGATCCGCGAGGAGAACGGCGTGCTGCGCAGCTACAGCCACGTCGGCACCGGCAACTACAACCCCAAGACGAGCCGTATCTACGAGGACTTCGGCCTCTTCACCGCAGACGACCAGGTGGGTCGCGACCTCACGCGCCTGTTCAACGAGCTGAGCGGCTACGCGATCGAGAAGAAGTTCAAGCGCCTCCTCGTCGCGCCGCTGCATCTGCGCAAGGGCCTGCTCCGCCTCATCGACAAGGAGCGCCGCAACGCGCTGGCCGGCAAGCCCGCCAGCATCCGCATCAAGGTCAACTCCATGGTCGACGAGCAGATCATCGACTCCCTCTACCGGGCCAGCCAGGCGGGGGTGAAGGTGGAGGTCTGCGTCCGCGGCATCTGCTCGCTGAAGCCGGGCGTCGAGGGCATGAGCGAGAACATCACGGTTCGATCGATCCTGGGCCGCTACCTCGAGCACTCGCGCATCTTCGCCTTCCACAACGACGGCGATCCCATCGTGTACATCGGCAGCGCCGACATGATGCACCGCAACCTGGACCGTCGCGTCGAGGCGCTGGTGCGCGTGTCCTCTCCCGCTCACGTGAAGGAGCTCAACGACCTCTTCACCCTCTCGATGAGCGACTCGACGAGTTCGTGGCACCTCGGCCCCGACGGCGAGTGGACGCGACGCAACGTCGACGACGACGGCAAGCCGCTCCTCGACCTCCAGGACCGCACCATGGTCAACGTGCAGCGACGTCGGCGGGCGCGGGCGGTGCGATGACCGAGACGGCCGTCTACGCGGCCGGGGGCGTCGTCTGGCGTGTCGTCGACGGCAAGCTGCGGGTGCTCCTGATCCACCGCACGAAGTACCGCGACGTCACCCTTCCCAAGGGCAAGGTCGACCCCGGCGAGATGCTCGCAGAGACCGCGGTGCGCGAGATCCATGAAGAGACCGGCATCCGCGTCGCGCTCGGCGTGCCGGTCGGGGTGTCGCGCTACCGGCTGCCCAGCAAGCGCATCAAGATCGTCCATTACTGGGCCGCAGAGGCGACGGACGCCGCCATTCGCGCTTCGGCGTTCGTGCCGAACAAAGAGATCGCGGCGATCGAATGGGTCTCGCCCAAGAAGGCGCTGAAGCGGCTCAGCTACCCGGTCGACACCGAGATCATGGAGAACTTCCTGCGGCTCGTCGACGAGGGCGTGCTGCGCACGTTCCCCATCGTGGCGCTGCGGCACGCCAAGGCGGTCGCCCGTGAGGAATGGGAGGGGAAGGATGCTGCGCGCCCCCTCTCCGTGCGGGGCCGCAAGCAGGCGGCCTCCATCGTCGGCCCCCTCCTCGCGTTCGGCGTCCGGCGGATCGTGTCGAGCCCGGCCGCCCGCTGCGTCAAGACCGTCGCGCCGCTGTCGGCCGCGATCGGCCGTGAGGTCGATACGAACAAGCTCATCAGCCAGGACGCGTGGGAGGACGGCAGATCCGACGCGCGTACGGTGATCGGCGAGCGGGTGCGTTCGCGCAAGCCCGCCGTGCTGTGCAGCCACGGGCCGGTGCTCCCCGACATCCTGAGCGAGCTCGCCCTGGCGACCGGCACACTGCGCGGCTCCTACCTCGGCAGCGCCTCGTCCCTCGAGCCCGCCGCGTTCTCGGTGGTGCACCTGTCGGTCGAGAACCCGGGCTCGGGCATCGTCACGATCGAGACGCACGAGCCGAAGGTGTGATGGCGCCCGCGAGGTCGATCGTCGACGTCGCCTGGGCCGAGGTGCCGTCCGGCTCGCCTCGGCGCG
>DATEOM010000003.1:0-4408 GCA_035274105.1 Microbacterium sp. | reverse complement strand
GACCAGCGCGGCAAGTACCTCGGCCCCCTCGGCGGAGTCTTCGGCCTCGCGGCGGTCGCGGGCCCGCTCCTCGGCGGCTTCTTCGTCGACCACATGACGTGGCAGTGGGCGTTCTACATCAACATCCCCGTCGGCATCGCGGCGTTCTTCATCGCGGTGTTCGCGCTGAAGCTGCCGAACAAGAAGGCTGAGAAGCCGATCGACTGGCTCGGCGTGCTGTTCCTCTCTGCCGCCACGACGTGCCTCATCTTCTTCACCGACTTCGGCGGCTCTGCCGACCACGGCTGGGACTCGGGCGCGACCTGGGCGTGGGGGGCCGGACTCGTCGCCTCGGCGGGCCTGTTCATCTTCACCGAGTCGCGGGCGGCAGACCCCATCATGCCGCTGTCGATGTTCCGCAACCCGATCTTCATCAACGCGACGGCCATCGGCATGGCGATCGGCATCGGCATGTTCGCGGCTCTCGGCTTCGTGCCGACGTTCCTCCAGATGTCGTCGGGCACATCCGCCGCAGCATCCGGTCTCCTCATGCTCCCGATGATGGTCGGCGTCATGGGCATGTCGATCGCGGCGGGCCTGCTCATCACAAGGACCGGCAAGTACAAGCTGTTCCCGATCATGGGCACCCTCATCGTCGGCGTCGCGATGGTACTGATGACGACGCTCACGGCGTCGACGCCGATCTGGCTGATCTGCACGTACCTGTTCCTGTTCGGCGTCGGCCTCGGCTGCATCATGCAGGTCGTCGTGCTCGTGGTGCAGAACGCGGTGCCCGCGGCGGATCTCGGCACCGCGACGTCGACGAACAACTACTTCCGCGAGGTCGGCGCGGCCCTCGGCATCGCCGTGTTCGGCACGCTCTTCACGACGCGCCTCACTGAGAACCTGACGAAGGTCTTCACGGATGCCGGAGCCAGCCCCGAGCAGGCGGGTGAGGCGACGTCGAGCATCGACCCGTCGGTGCTGAACTCGCTGCCCGAGACCGTCAAGACGGGAGTCGTGGACGCCTACGCCGACGCGCTCGCGCCCGTGTTCTGGTACCTCGTGCCGTTCATCGCGATCGCGTTCGTGCTCGCGCTGTTCCTCAAGCAGATCCCGCTGTCGGACGTCGCCGGACTCGTCGCGCGCGGCGAGGCGATCGGCGGCGAGGAGGCCGAGCGCCTCGAGGCCGAGCGGCTGAACGCGGAGCAGCACAGCGCCGCGCCCGCCGGACGCGGACGCCGGCGTGCCCGCGAGAAGGACCGCGCCGCGCGGTAGTCGGCGAGAGGGCTCAGTCGTCGAGTCGCTGTCCGAGTTCGATGATGAGTCCCTCGGGGCCCCGCACGTAGCAGACGAGCCACTGGTCCTCGTAGTTCACGAGCTCGGCCACGGTGTCGTAGCCGGCGGCACGCACCTTGCCGACCAGCGCCTCGACGTCGTCGACGCGGTACGCGAGGTGACGCAGACCCAGCGTGTTCGACGGGAGATCGCCGACGGGTGCCGGGCTCTCCGGTCGCAGGAACTGCGAGAGCTCGATCGTGCCCGAGCCGTCGGGCGTGGTGAGGAACACCATCTCGACGTCGGTGCCGGTCAGGCCGTTGACCCGATCGGCCCACGTGCCTCCGACGCGCGCCTTCTCGCCGCGGCGGAACCCCAGCATCTCGAAGAAGTCCGCCACCGTCTCCAGGTCCTGGACGATGACGCCGATGTGCTCGAAGCTGCGGACGCCCACCTTCGCGACCTTAGGCGCCCGAAGCCGTCAGCGACACCCCCCGAGGGCTCTGCCTCGGCGAGGAGCCCGGCGCCGGGCACGTCGGCTCCGGGCTCGGATGCGCCGGTGGCTGGAGCGGGCCGGCTCAGCCCTCCGAGCTGGGCGACGGCGCCGGCGCGTTCGCCGCCTCGTGCAGGTCGGAGATCGCCTGCTCGAACGCGGCGATGGTCGCGGCATCCACCGTTCCCGTCGGCTCGACGCCCAGCTCGGTCTGGAAGGCCTGCACCGCGGCCGTCAGCTCGGGCGTCCACACGCCGTCGACCGGGCGATCCCAGAACCCGACGAGCTTCAGCGTCTGCTGGATCGCGGCCGTCGTCGCGACCGACTCCTGCGCGGCGGCGCCGCCCAGCTCGGTCAGCTTCGCCTGCAGAGCCTCGGCGGTCGCCCTGTCGACAGTGCCCGTCACCGGCAGTCCGGCGGCCTTCTGCAGATCCTCGACCGCCTGGACCGTCAGCGGTCCGTACACGCCGTCCACATCGCCGGTGTAGTACCCCGCAACGAGCAGCTCCTGCTGCAGCGCCGACGTGTACGCCCGCACAGCGGCCTCCGCCTGCACCGCCTGCTCGTCGGTCAGGCAGCCGGCGTCGGCGAACAGCGCCAGCCACGCCATCTCGAGCGCGACCGCGGCGCTGTTGAACTGCTCGGCCGCGTCCGTCAGGGGCGTGTCGTCGGTGATGGATGCCTCGGCCGCAGCGAGCTCGGATTCCGCCTGCTCGACCCGCTCGACGGACGCGGTCGGCGCCAGCGGCGTGCTCGACGGCTCGGCCGGCGCGGGTTCGCCGGGAGTGCCCGTGGCCCCGGCACCCGCCTCCGCCTCGGCGAGCGCGATCTGCGCCTCGACCAGCTCCTGCTGCGCGTCGGACAGCACCTGGTTCGCCGCGACGGCCGCCTCGGCGCTGTCGACGGCGTCTTCGCGCGGCTCGGCGAGATCCGCGCCGGCCTTGCGGACATCGCCGACGGTCGGAGCGGTGTCGTTGAGCACGTCGCCGTAGCGGTCGAGCGCCTCGATGTAGTCCTGGCTCGCGCCGCAGAACGCGCTGGAGGCTGCGGTGAGCTCGGCCTGCGCGTCGGCGACCGCCTTCTCCTTCGCCGACACCTGCGCCTGGGCCCGCTCGACCGGGTCGGTCTCGCCGGCGCACCCGGCGAGAACCACGGCCGCGATCGCCACCGCGGTCACGATGGCGCCGAGCCGCGCCGGCATCCTGGTGCGAACCGTTCCCACGTCGCGCCCCTTCCTGAACCGAAGCCTGTGAGGCACATCATGGCACCGGGACGCGTCGCGCCGCGTCACGCGGATCGCATGAGTTCCGCGTGTGCCGTTCCCTGGCCGGCCCCGGCGGCCCGGTGCGTTTCTCGGGCCCGCGAGGCGCAGCATCCGTCCCCGTCAGGTCTGGCGGAACAGCCCGCCCGAGCCCATCAGCCTGACCGGCACCAGGTGGATCGCGACGCGGAGCGGGTTCACGCGGGGCTGGCGGTACCGCTCGGCGTAGAGCGCGACCGCGAGCGCGACCTCGTCGGGGTCGTCGTGCACCGTCGCCGTTCCCTGGAACGAGAGCCAGCGGGCGCCGTCGACCTGGCTGATCGTCGCGGTGCCGTCGCGTCGCACGTTGCGGACCTTCTGCGAGTCGCGCGACGTGATGATCCGCAGCACCCCCTCGTGCAGCGTGAAGCCGACCGCGACCGCGTGGATGCCGCCCCACGGCGCCAGCGTCGAGAGCGTGCCGATGTGCCGTTCCCGCACGAACTCGACGCCCGCCTCCGACAGTTCCCGCACGCTCCCACGCTACCCGGCCGCGAGGCAAGGGACTCCCGCCGGGCCGGTGCAGAATCTACAGTCGTTGAGAGACTCGAAGACCACCTCCAGCACCCCGAGGAGGAGGCAGGCATGGTGACCAGCATCCCGCTTTCGAGCGGAACACGGATGCCGCAGCTCGGCCTGGGTGTCTACCTCGTGACCGACATCGCCCTGTGCGAGTCGAGCGTGCGGTCCGCGCTCGGCTCGGGATATCGACTCATCGACACCGCGGCCATCTATCGCAACGAGCGGGCGGTGGGCCGCGGCATCCGTTCGTCCGGAGTCGCCCGCGAAGAGATCTTCCTCACGACGAAGCTGTGGCCCTCGGACTACGCCTACGGCAGGGCGCGCGCCGCGATCGGCGGTGCGCTGGAACGGCTCGACTGCGGACCCCTCGATCTGCTGCTGCTGCACCAGCCCGTCGGCGATGTGAAAGGCGCGTGGCGGGCGATGGAGGATGCCGTCGATCAAGGGGTCGTGCGGGCGATCGGTGTGAGCAACTTCACGGTGTCCGACCTGGAGCGCCTGCTCGCCGTGGCACGGATCCCGCCTGCCGTCGACCAGGTCGAGCTCCACCCGCACTGGCAGCAGCCCGACCTGCTCCCCTACCTCGCCCAGCACGCGATCGTGCCCGAGGCCTGGTACCCGCTCGGCCACGGATCGGCGAAGCTCCTGGCGGAGCCCTCGGTCGTGGGCGCCGCCGCCGCGCACGGCAAGTCGGCCGTGCAGGTCATCCTCCGCTGGCACGTGCAGCGCGGCGGCGTGGCGATCCCGAAGTCGACGAATCCCGCGCACATCGCTGCGAACATCGACGTCTTCGACTTCGAGCTCAGCCCCGCCGAGATGGCGGGCATCGACGCGCT
>DATEOM010000002.1:0-23847 GCA_035274105.1 Microbacterium sp. | reverse complement strand
CCGCGGCAGCACCCGTTCGTTGAAGTACTCGTCGTCCTGGACGATTCCGCAGACGATGAGCCGCCGACCCGCCCCGGCGGCGACGTCGATCGCATCGACGATGCCTTTTTCGGGGTGTATCCGACTGAACACGATGAGATCGTCGCCGCCGGGGCCGAGCGGGAACGCGTCGACGTCGATGCCGTGCGGGATGGTCGCGGCGTAGCGCAAGCCCGGCGCGCGGTCCGCGTCCGAGATCGACACGAACGCGGAGCGGGAGCGCTCGTAGGCGGGAAGGATGCCGCTTCCGGAGAACCCGTGCACCGTGGTCACGAGCGGGGCCTGCCATTGAGCATCGAGTGCCAGAGGCAGCCAGTCGAGGTGATTGTGGACGAGGTCGAAGTCGGCCGAGCGGGCGAGAGCGTGGGCGACGTGCAGCGCTTCCCAGACCCGGCCGTCCATCGACGGGTCGTCGGCGTATCCGTGCGGCGCGACGGCGTCGAGATGCGCCGAGGTGACCGAGTCCGCCGTCGCGAACAGGGTCACGTCCCCGCCGCGGCGAACGAGGCGCTCGGTGAGCATCGAGGTGATCAGCTCCCAGGGCCCGTAGTGCACCGGGGGCGTGCGCCAGGCGATGGGGGCCAGCATCCCGATCCGCAGACCCGACAGGTCTTCCGGAGCGGGACCAGGCGCCCACGTCGAACGTGGGTTCATGGTCTCCTCACTTCGGGCTGCGAGGGGTGATCAGAACCGTAGAGCGGTGGCGCCGGTTCCTGCCGGGGGCTTGACAAGTGCCGGACGCGGTCCCGTCGGCGAACCGGGGGTGCGCCGATGCATCCATCCCACCCCGACCCTGCCGGATAGGGTGGCGAGGTGACCGCGCCTGCTCCGCCGAGCCCTGCCCCTGTGCCCCGGCCGGGCGCCATCTACTTCCTTGGGCGGGTGGTCCTGCGACCGTTGTTCTGGCTGATGTACCGTCCGCGCATCGTCGGGCGTGGGAACATGCCGGAACGAGGGCCGGTGCTGCTGGCGAGCAACCACCTTGCGTCGCTCGACACGGTCATCATCCCGACATCCGCGGCCCGCCCCGTGCAGTTCCTCATCAAGTCGTCGTACTTCACGGGCTCCGGGATGCTCGGCCGCGTCAAGCGCTGGTTCTTCACCTCGATCGGCGGTGTGCCCGTGTACCGTGCGACCGGGCGCGATGCCCGCGCCGCGCTCGACGCGGGCAGCAGCATCCTGCGGGCCGGGAGCGTGTTCGCGGTGTTCCCCGAGGGAAGCCGCTCACGCGACGGGAAGCTGCACGAGGGCCATGGCGGCGCGGCATGGATGGCGCGCGACACGGGCGCTGCGGTCGTGCCGGTGGGCCTGATCGGCACCGGCACCGCGAAGCCGCTGAGCCATCTGCTGCCGGGAAGGCCGCGCCTCGAGGTGCACTTCGGCAAGCCGCTCGACCTCGCCGACCTCGAGGGTGTTCCGGACGGCAGGGCCCGTCGCGAGATCACCGAGCGCATGATGGCCGCCATCGCACGCTTGAGCGGACAGGAACGCTCCGGCAGCGTGAACGCGACGTCGCGCGACTGAGCCCCTCCGGCAGCGCTCGATCACGATGACGGTGCCCGCGTCGCCGTGGCCTGCCGTGTCGATTCGTCTGCTGGTCGGGCCGCGCGAAGTCGCCGAGCGCGAGTCCACCATCGCACTGGCGGGAAGTCGCGGGGCCAGTGGATCAGCACGGTGTGGAAGCCGCGTCGGATGCGCAGGAGCGCCTGCCGGTCGAGGCGGAGGGGGCGCGCGGAGATCCCGACGTTCGCGGCATGGACGCGGCCGATACGGAACGATCTTCCGAGGTGGAATGAGAGATCGAGATCGTCGTGCAGCAGGTCGTCGTCGCGGTGCACGTCCGCGCTGACGTGCTCCCATGCGTCTCGGCGGAAGGCCATGTTCGATCCGAACAGAGGTGTATGCCCGAGCGTCGGCGTGAGCACCGTGCGATATGCGCCGAGGTAGATGGCGGCGGCGAGCCGATGCACGCGTTCGCGACGGTCGAGGAACCGGGCTCCGCCGGTCACCGCTGCGAGGGACGGCTCATTGGCCAGGGCACGCACCAGACGCTCCAGCCAGTCGTCGGGCGGTAGGGAGTCGGCGTCCAGCCGCGCGATCACCGTGCTTTCCGCGGCGTCGTAGCCGGCTGCGGCTGCCGTCGCGATCCCCCGGGGCGGCTGCCTGATCACGGATGCCCCGAACGCGGCGGCGACCGCTGCGGAGGCGTCGCGTGATCCGTCGTCGACGACGATCACCTCCTCGGGGAGATGCGTCTGCCGCCGCAGGGCCTCGAGGCACCGGCGCAGGAGAGCGGCGTCGTCCCGCACGGGGATGACGACGGTCACGCTCGGCCGAGGCATGGCCGCGTCACCCGCGTCAGATCTTCGATGATTCGCTCCCTGTGCTCTGCTGCTCGAGGTCGGATCGACCGTGCCCCCAACCCTCCGCGGATCGACGCCGCACGACACGGGGGTTGTGATTTCCCCGCAGCTGTGAGCAGACAGAGGTGTCAAGGGTGCGGATGCTGCGGGGCACAGGGTCGGAAGCGCTGTCAACCCCCGCCCATCAGAAGGCCGCGTCGGTGACAGTGGAATCGTCCACACCACCGGAGGTACCGACGAGATGGCCACAGCACGCACGAGCGCAGCAAGCAGCTGGGATGACCACGACCAGTCCCTGCGCGATCAGGCCGATGACTTCGAGGACGACCTGCGCGCGGAGATGGTCCGGGCCGGATTGATCGCGGACTGGTGATGTCCGACAGCGGCGATCCGCGCTCGGGTGATTCCTTCGAGCTGTTCCGCCACGACCAGTCGACATGGATCATCCGAGCCGCCGGCCTTCCCGAGACCGACCCGCGGCACATCGTCGCGGTGATCACGGACGCCCACGCGGAAGGGGTTCACGTGGTCTGGGCACAGCCCTCCGAACGACCGACCCGCTATTTCACCGCCGACGCCGTCCTGCAGGATCTGACCGGCGAGGCCGCCGCACCCAGGTCGGGGAGCACGCGGCCGGTGCCCATTCCGCACCTTCCCCCGATCACCCGGCGCTGACGCTGCGTGGTGTTCGCCCTCGCCTTTCCGCCACCGCCCCAGGTTCGGGGAGATATGCGGATCAGCCGCCGCCGCGCCCCTCGTCGGCGTCGTGCTGTTCGGCCGCGACCGCTCGGTGGATGTTGCCGTGGATGTGGTCCGCCCCGATGAGCTCGATCACGCCCTCCCGTTCGAGGACGGCTCGCGGGCCCGGTTTCAGCCGGGTCAAGCGGAGTCGGACGCCGGCGTCTCGGGTGAGAGTCACGACGTCGGCCATCGAGGCCGCGCCCTGCGAGTCGATGAAGTTGATCCCTCCGCAGTCGAGGACGATCCCGGTCAGCCTCGGGTTCGCATGGATCACCTCGCGCAAGTGGTCCTCCAGTGCGTCCGCGGTGGCGAAGAAGAGGCCGCCGTCGAACCGGACCACCGACACGCTGGGCAGGATCTCGTCGCCCGGATGCGCGTCGACTTCGCGGAAGACCTGCGTGCCGCGTTCACGACCGAGGGTCGGCATCTGCGGGTGGGTGGCCACCGCGATCAGCCAGATCAGCGAGAGCGCGATCCCGATGATCACGCCGGCGAGAACCCCGAAGACCACGGTGCCGAGAAGGGCTGTGACCGCGATCCAGAAGTCGGCCTTCTTCACCCGGAAAAGCCGCCGCATCTCCGGCAGGTCCATCATGCCGCTGACGACGGCCTCGATGATCAGCGCCGCAAGCACCGCCTTGGGCAGGTCGGAGAAGAGGGGCGCGAGGAACAGCAGGGTCAGGAGCACAGTGACGCCGGAGGTCAGCGAGGCTAGCCCGGTCTTCGCGCCCGAGCGGTCGTTGAGTGAGCTCGCCGACAGGCTGGTGGAAACCGGCATCCCCTGGAAGAGACCGGAGCCGATGTTGGCGAAGGACTGCGCGACCGACTCCTGGTTGATGTCGATCCGATAGCGATGCTTGGCCGCGAAGGTGCGCGCGTCGCCCGCGGTCTGGGAGAACCCGATCATGACCAGCGCCACCGCGGCGACCGCGACCGTCCCCGCGTGATCCCACAGCAGCCGGCCGTCCGGAACCTGCAGCGAGGGCAGGCCGGCCGGCACCTCCCCGACCACCGCCACTCCCTTGGCCCCCAGATCGAACAGCGCCGACGCCATCAGTCCGCCGACGACGAGCACCAGGGCGCCGGGAACTCGTGGCGCGATCACGCGGAGTCCGAAGACGACGACGAGCGAGATGACGGCGACGAGCGCCGTCGTCCCGTGGACGGCATCGAGCGTGCCGAACCACGACCACAGCTCCTGGATCGGGTTCGCGCCCGTGGTCTCGGTTCCGGTGAGTTTGGGGAGCTCCCCGATCACGACATCGATCGCCGCACCGAAGAGGAACCCGGTGACGACCGCTCGCGAGAGGAACTGGGAGATCCAGCCCATCCGGAAGACGGCCAGCAGCAGGAACAGGATGCCCGAGGCGAGCGTGATACCGGCGACGAACGAGGCCACGTCCTGCTCGCCCACGATGCCCGCCGCGAGCACGGCACTTGCCGCGACCGCGGCGAGACCTGAACTAGGACCCATCGAGATCTGCCGGCTCGTCCCGAAGATCGCGTAGAGGATCGCGGCCGCGGCCGCCGCATAGAGGCCGTTCTGCAACGGCACTCCCGCGATACCGGCGTACCCCAGGTTCTTGGGGACGATGAGAGCGGCGACGGTGACCCCGGCGATCAGGTCGCCGCGCAGCCAGACGCGCTGGTACGACCGGAGCTGGCCGACGAGCGGGATCCGGGTCGGACGCCCTCCATCTGTCGTCGCCATGGGCATGTCTTACCGCAATTCCCGCCGCCGCGCATCCACGCCTGGACGCCACTCGACCTGCGGGTGCGTGCGTCGCGCGACGCTCAGCCGGTCTGCGAGGGCGGGTAGACGTTCACGTCGACGCGGTCTCCGAGGTAATGGAACCGGATGATGCTTCCGGCGGGGAGGGGTTCCGAGTTCTCGTCGACCAGTTCGGTCCACGGAACCATATCCGCGTACAGGTCCACTCCGGGCGGCACGCAGTTGGCTCCGTCGACGAAGCCGGGACTGGTGACGAGCATGAAGCAGTGGAAGCCCTGCTCATCCTCGAAGAACCATGGCTCGATCCCCTGGTAGCGCTCGTAGCCGCGGACGGAGGAGGTGTCGGCTCGGATGCCGAGGAAGCCGATCATCGAGAGCGCGAGGCGGCTCGCCTCGTCGGCTTCGGGGCGGAGGGTGGCATCCGGATGCGGACCGACGAGCCAGCCCACCGCGTATCCGACCGCGAGGACGGCTGCAAGGGAGGCCGCGACAACCGTGGTCCGGCCCGCGGGTGTCGCGACAGCACGCCGCCATCCCGAAGGCGGCGGATTCTCGGATTCCGCCGTGTCGGGGGAGACATCACCTGCGGGCCCGGTCTCATCCTCGTCGTCACGGTTCGTCGCCGATGACGCGACGACAGGCTCGCCACCGGCGGATGGGACGGCCGTCTCGAGCTCGTCGTCGCGCTCGGGCGCCTTCGGACGGTGCGCCGCTTCCAGTTCTCGCAGCCGGGCCAGCGCGGCGGGATCTGTCTGGATGTCGGCATCAGGGCCGTAGGCTCTCGTGCGGAGTTCTGCCAGCTCGCGCTCCGCATCCGGCGGCACCGAGGGGGTCTCCATCAGTCGGTCCCCGGCATGAGATGGACGTACGCGTCGACGGTGTCGCCTCGGTGGATGAACCGGATGAGCCCTTCGCCGGGGAGCCCCTCGTAGTCGTCGCCGAACGAGGCGATGTCGATGAACAGGTCCGCCGGGGCGGGCGCGCACCGCAGGTCGGAGAGCGTGTCGTTGGCGCGGTTCACCGACATGAGGCACGGAGAGCCGTATTCATCGGTGCCCGACCAGATCTCCAGACCGAGGAACGACCCGTACCCGCGGAGGGTGGAGTCCTCGATCCGGACCCAGGATTCCTCGCTCGCCACCAGATCCCGAACCAGGTCGTCAGGCTCCGCCGCCGTCCTCTGCATCGTCGCGTCGGGACGCGGTGCGGTCACGAGGACGACGGTGACGGCGATCGTGCTCCCCACGACGACCAGCGCGCCCGCCGCCCACGCGAGCCGACTCCCTCGCGTCGCGACCATGCGCTGCCAGAGCGAGGGCGACCTGTCCGCGGGCACAGGCGTCGCCGACGTCCGCGATTCGGGTTCCGGACCGTACGCCGCACTCGCGCGCGGTTCACTCACCTCGCGGTCGGCGTCCGAGTCGTGCGTGGAGCCGTCCACGGGTGCAACGTACACCCGCAGCAACGGCGTATCCATGCCATCGGTGAAGAGACCTCGCGCACGGTGTTGTGCCCGGTGGCGCAGCGGACGCACGAGGTCGAGAATGACGCACATGACCTCGAACCCGTCCGCGTGGTCGGGCGAGCAGCTGCGCCTTCTTTCCCAGGCCATCGAGATCGAGGTCTTGGCGCCGCGGCGCGACGGCGGGTTCGGCCGCTGGACGCCGATCTGGGTCGTCGTCGCGGGCGCCGATGTCTTCGTTCGCACGTGGCACCGGCGCGAGACCGGGTGGTACGGCGGGGCAGTGCGGTCGGGGACGGTACGCATCCGTGCCGGAGGCGAATCCGTCGACGTGATCGTCGATGCGGTCGGCGACACGGATGCCGCGACCGTTGACGCGGCATATCGCACGAAGTACGGCGACCTCGCGGCCCGCAGCATGGTCACCGCAGAAGCGGCGGCGTCGACGCTACGCCTCAGCGCGAGCCGCTGAGTTCCTTCACCGGCCCTAGCCGATCCAGGGCGTCACCGGCTGTACGGGTGCGGGGGCTATTCGTCGGCGGCCTCGCGGATCCCGCGCATCACCAGGCGGGGGTCGGGTTTGCCGATGACCTTGTCGTCGCGGCCGTCGTAGTCGAACTGGCGCAGAAAGAAGCGCATCGCGTTCAGGCGGGCGCGCTTCTTGTCGTTCGAGCGCACGATGATCCACGGACCGTGTTTCTTGTCGGTGCGGCGGAACATCTCCTCCTTCGCGCGGGTGTAGTCCTCCCAGCGGTCCAGCGACGCCAGGTCCATCGGCGACAGCTTCCAGCGCCGCACCGGGTCGAGCTGGCGGATCGCGAACCGGGTGCGCTGCTCGGTGCGCGACACCGAGAACCAGAACTTCGTGACATGGATGCCGGAGTCCACCAGCATCCGTTCGAACTGCGGTGCTTGCACCATGAACTGCTCGTACTCCTCGTCGGTGCAGAACCCCATCACGCGTTCCACGCCGGCACGGTTGTACCAGGATCGGTCGAACATCACGATCTCGCCGGCCGTCGGCAGGTGCTCGACGTAGCGCTGGAAGTACCACTGTCCGAGTTCGCGCTCGGTGGGCTTGCTGAGCGCGACGACCCGGGCGGTGCGGGGATTGAGGTGCTCGGTGAATCGCTTGATGGTGCCGCCCTTGCCCGCAGCATCCCGGCCTTCGAAGAGGATGATCGCCCGCCGGCCGTTGTCTTCCAGCCAGTACTGGAACTTGAGCAGCTCGATCTGCAGCCGGTACTTCTCGAACTCGTACGCGTCGCGGTCCATCAGCTCGCCGTACGGGTATCCCTCCTGCCAGGTGTAGACGGGGTTCCCGTGCGGGTCGATCAGGTCCGGATCCGCCGTGTGCCCGTCGCGCACCGAATAGCCCTGCTGGCGCAGATGCTCGATGTACTCCCGCAGACCTTCGACCGGCACGCCATCCATCGCCGTCGGCTCCTTCCCTGGCGGCACGCGCACACCATGGACCGCATTATCCCGGGCGCAGGTGACCGGTGGGTATGTCGGCCGCCCGCGGCGATGCGCGGGTACGCGACGACCTGTCGGGCCGTCAGAGGGCCTCTCTTCCACGGCGGGACCGATGGACGCAGTCCAAGAAATGTGTCCGCGGATGACGCCGCGCGACGAGCCGTGACCTCGTCGGACGCGGGGTGACGGGCGCCCGCACGCCACAGGAAGGATGCCTCCTACCTTCGGGGAAAGCCGCGGAGGGGTACCTGCTCCGCTCGGATCCCCCTGCGAAAGGCACCCCTATGGCTGCGACGGCCTCTGTCAGCGAACCCATCGTGCGAACCCATGCGCTCGACGCCGTGCTCGACGACCTCGCGACCGGCTTCCCGCACATCGCGCTGCTGGCGCCCTCCGTCGACACCGTCGCCTACCTCGACGACGCCGCGACACGGCGTGCGCGCGGGGAGACGGCATCGGGTCCCGCGGTCGCCCTGCCGTCCACGGCCGAGGAGGTGCAGGAGGTCGTCCGGGCCGCGATCCGCCACGGCGTGACGATCGTGCCGCGCGGTGCCGGTACCGGGCTGTCGGGCGGCGCCTCGGCGACCGCCGCGCAGCTCGTCGTGTCGACGGAGCGCCTCGACCGCATCGTCGAGGTCGCCCCGCTCGACGAGGTCGCGGTGGTCGAACCGGGGGTGCTGAACGCGGCGCTCAACGAGCACCTCGCGGCGTGGGGCCTGTTCTACGCCCCCGACCCGGCGAGCTACGAAATCTCGACGATCGGCGGCAACGTCGCGACCAACGCGGGCGGTCTCCGCTGCACGAAGTACGGGGTGACCCGCGAGTCGGTGCTCGCGCTCGACGTCGTGCTCGCCGACGGCGAGCTCATCACGGTCGGTCACCGCTCCATCAAGGGGGTCACGGGGCTCGACCTCGTCTCGCTGTTCGTCGGGTCGGAGGGCGTGCTCGGCATCGTCGTGCGCATCACCGTCCGACTGCGCCCGCTGCCGGTCGCCCGTCGGACGGTGTCGGCGTTCTTCGACACGACCGAAGCAGGGGCGTCCGCGCTGTCCGCCATCACCCGCAGCCCGGTGCGCCCCGCCGTGATCGAGTTCCTGGACGGCCGAACCCTGGTGAACATCGACCATCACCGGGGCACCGATCTCAGCCGTCGCGGCGGATCGCTCCTGCTGATCGAACTCGACGGCTACGGCATCGATGAGCAGTTCGCCGACCTCCGCGACGCGCTCGAAGCCGTCGGCGGGCGTGTCACGCAGGAGACGGATGCTGCGGCCCAGGCCCTCTGGGATCTCCGGCGCGGCGGCCGCGGCTTCGACGAGCGCTCATGGTTCGCCGGCGGCGACATCGCCGTGCCGAAGTCCCGCATCCCCGACATCTTCGCCGCGTTCCCCGAACTCGAACAGCGTTTCGGGGTCGAGATCGGGGCGGTCGCGCACGCCGGCGACGGCAACCTCCACCCCGTCATCACCCGGGCCATCCCCAAGGGCGGCGACCCCCTCGACCCGCCGGCCGAGCTGCACGAGGCCGCCGACGAACTGGCGCGACTGGCCCTGTCGCTCGGCGGGACCGTGAGCGGCGAGCACGGCATCGGCACCGTCAAGCGGGAGCTCGCGGCCCTCGAGCTCTCGGGCCGCAGCAGGGATGCACAGCTCGCGGTCAAGGCGGCGTTCGACCCGTTCGAGCTGCTCAACCCCGGCAAGGCCTTCTGAACCTCGGGACCGCCGGTCCCGGATACCTCGGCGGCTGCACGCTCGCCGAACCCACCTCTCACAGCAAGGAAGCACCATGACCACCCGACTCAGACGTCCGCTCCGACGCGCCGCGCTCGCCGCGACCGCAGCGCTCGCGACGATCGCCCTCGTCGCCGGCTGCGCGAGCGGCACAGCGCCGCAGGCGAGCACCGGCTCCGACGAACCGGAGGAGGGCGGCGACATCACCTTCCTGATCGACTCGCTCGGCGCCACCTGGATCCCCAACTCCAGCTCGATCTCGAGCTATCAGGGGCATGTGTGGGGCCACCTCACCGACAAGCTCATCTACGTCGACGGCGAGGGCGAACTCAGCCCGTGGGTCGCGGAGAGCTGGGAGCAGAACGACGCGGCGACGGAGTTCACGATCCACCTCAGGGACGGCGTCACTTTCTCCGACGGGACGCCGCTGAACGCCGCCGCGGTCGTGGCGAACATCGACATCTGGGCGAAGGGCGCCCCCGACAAGGGCATCGCACGCGTGGGCCTGTTCCCGTCCGCGAACTACGTCGGCGCCGAGGCGGTCGACGACACCACGGTGAAGGTGACGTTCTCGAAGGCGACCCTGAGCTTCATCCCGACCCTCGCGTACCACGGCTCGATCCTCATCTCGCCCGAGACGCTCGCGCTCCCCGCGGAGGAGCAGGCCGACCTGTCGAACGACATCGGGAGCGGCCCGTTCGTCGTCGAGTCATGGAAGGAAGGCGACAGCGTCGTCCTGAAGAAGCGCGAGGACTACAGCTGGGGCCCCGAGGCGCTCGGCCACACCGGGCCCGCCTACCTGGACTCGATCACCTACAAGATCGTGGCCGAGCCGACCCTGCGCACCGGCTCCGTGCAGTCGGGACAGGCCGACGTCGCGTACAACGCGTCGCCGCAGGAGCTCGACGCGCTGAAGGACGAGGGCTTCGTCATCGCGGTGCCCCGTTACCTGGGCTTCGTCAACGGCTACGCGCTCAACACGACGGCCGCGCCGTTCGGCGACGAGGCGGTGCGTCAGGCGTTCGCGCACGGCATCGACCGCGACGAGATCCTCTCGACCGTCTACACCGAGGACTGGCACGCCGCCGAGTCGTTCGTGCAGAGCAACGTGCCGGAGGCGACCGACCACACCGACGCCTTCGCCTACGACCCCGACGAGGCCGAGCAGCTGCTCGACGACGCCGGCTGGGAGGAGGGCGCCGACGGCGTCCGCGAGAAGGACGGACAGCAGCTCGCCGTGACGCTGTACCCGAACCCCTACCTCGCCACGTCCAAGGCGATCGACGAGCTCGTCGCGCAGCAGCTCGCCGAGATCGGCTTCGCGGTCGACATCGAGGCGTACGACGTCGTGACCTACGGCGAGAAGGTGATCGGCAACAAGACGCTGCAGGCCACCGAGATCACGCGCAGCTTCGTCGACATCGGGACGATCCCCGGTGTGCTGACGGCGAGCAACCCGGGCGACGAGGACTGGTTCAAGGTCGGCACGAGCGACGCGACGCTCAACGACCTGTCGGCGCAGGTCGCGTCGGCCACCGACCGCGAGTCCCGCGCGACGGTGTTCGACGAGCTGCAGCAGTACGTCCTCGAGCAGGGCTACTTCGTCCCGATCACGCAGATCGTGCAGCGCATCTACGTGCAGGCGCCCGACCTGAAGGACGTCACCTACAACGGCCTCGCCTACGCGAACTACTACACCGCCTGGCTCGACCGCTGATCCGTCCAGGGCGCCGCTGCGCACGGCGGCGCCCTGGACCCCTTCGACTTCCGAGGATGCCGAGATGAAATCCCCTTACGCGCGTTTCGCGCTCTCGCGTACGGCGCAGGCGATCGTCGTGGTTCTGCTGGCCTACGTCTTCACGTTCATCGTCATCAGCGTGCTGCCGGGCGACCCGGTGTCGAGCACCCTGAAGAACCCCGACAACGGGTTCTCCCAGGAGGACATCGACCGCATCGTCGCCTACTACGGCCTGGACGAGCCCCTGCTCACCCAGCTGTGGACGTCTCTCACCCGCTTCCTGACCGGCGACTTCGGCATCTCGCTGCGGTCCAACCTCCCGGTCGGCCAGCTCATCGCCGAGGCGCTGCCGTCCACGCTCATCCTGGCCTCGACGGCCCTCGTCGTGGCGATCGTCCTGGCGGCGCTCATCGCGTGGGGCACGCAGGTGCTGCCCGCCAAGTACGGCCAGGGGCTGCTGCGCGCCCTGCCGTCGCTGTTCCTCTCCGTGCCGAACTTCGTGATCGGCCTGTTCCTCATCCAGGCGTTCGCGTTCGGCCTCGGACTGTTCCGCATCATCGACGCCGAAGGTCCCTGGTCCACCTTCTTCGCGGCGATCGCGCTCGGCATCCCGGTGTCGGCGCAGCTGGCCGAGGTGCTCATCGCGAACCTCGACCACGAGTCCCGCCAGGAGTACGTCGCCGTGGCGCGCTCGCAGGGGCTGCACCGCACGCGGCTCTTCGCGCGGCACCTCGTCAAGCCGTCGGCGCTGCCGACGATCACGGTGCTCGCGCTGATCGTGGGCGAGCTGCTGGGCGGCTCGCTCATCACCGAGACGATCTTCGGCCGCACCGGCATCGGCACCCTCGTGCAGCGCGCGGTCGCGAGCCAGGATCTGCCGGTCCTGCAGGCGGTCGTCTCCCTCGCCGCCGTCGTCTTCGTGGTGGTCAACCTCATCGCCGACCTCGCCTACCCGCTGCTCGACCCCCGCGTGAACCTGGACCGCACGCTCCGCGCCAAGGGCGCAGCATCCGTCAGCGAACAGCCCATCCGCACCCCGCTCCAGGAGGAGGTGAGCGTCGTATGACCGGCGCCGCACTCACGATCAGACGCCCCGTCGCCGCGACACGCGCGCTCGCGATCGTCATCCCGCCCACGGTCGTCGCCTCGTTCGCCGCGCTCGTGGTCGTGCTCGCGTGGGCCGTCGCGCCGTCGCTGTTCACGTCGTACGACCCGGCGGTGGGCATCCCCGCCGACAAGTTCCTGCCGCCGAGCCTCGAGCACCTGTTCGGCACCGACCAGCTCGGTCGCGACCAGTTCGCGCGTGTGGTCTTCGGCACGCAGTCCTCGGTGCTGAGCGCCCTCGTCGCCGTCGTGATCGGCGTCGTCGTCGGCGGCGCGATCGGACTGCTCGCCGGATTCTTCGGGGGATGGACGGATGTCGCGCTCGCGCGCGTCGTCGACGTGCTGCTCGCGATCCCGAGCTTCCTGCTCGCGGTCGTGATCGTGAGTGCGCTCGGCTTCCAGACGATCAACGCGGCGATCGCCACCGGCGTCTCCGCGGTCGCGGTGTTCGCCCGCGTCATGAGATCGGAGGTCATCAAGACCCGCCGGGCGGTGTTCGTCGAGGCCTCCGCCCTGCAGGGCGGCTCGCGCGGCCACATCCTCTTCCGGCACGTTCTGCCCAACGCGTCGCGGTCGGTGCTCACGCTCGCCGTGCTGCAGTTCGGCCTTTCGATCCTCGTCATCGCCGGGCTCGCGTTCCTGGGCTACGGCGATCCGCCGCCGGCGTCCGACTGGGGCCTGCTCATCTCGTCGGGCAAGGACTATCCCCGCGCATCGTGGCTGCTGCTGTACCCCGCCCTCGTCACCGTGCTGACGGTGCTCTCGATCAACCGCGTCAGCCGCTGGCTGCGCAAGACCTCCTGACCCGCCGACAGAAGGATCCGCCATGACCTCGCACGACCTCCTCCATGTCGAAGGACTGTCCGTCTCGTACGGGAGCACCCCGGTCGTCTTCGATGCCGGCTTCCGCCTCGCGCGCGGTGAGAGCCTCGCCCTCATCGGCGAGTCGGGGTCGGGCAAGTCCACGATCGCGCGGTCCATCCTGCGGCTGCTGCCCGAGGGGGCGCGGGCGCGGGGGAGCGTGCGATTCCAGGGCACCGAGACGCTTGCGCTGCCCGAGCGTCGCTTCCGGCCGCTGCGCGGACGAGAGATCGGATTCGTCCCGCAGGACCCCGCGAACGCGCTGAACCCCGTCCGGCGCATCGGCGGCCAGGCGCACGAAGCGGCCGCTCTCGTCGAGCCGCGCGACGCGCGGGCGCGTCGCCTGCTCATCCTCGACACGTTCGAGCGGGTGGGGCTGGCCGATCCGCAGCGAGCCTACGATTCGTATCCTCATCAGCTCTCGGGCGGCATGCTGCAGCGCGTGCTGATCGGCCTCGCCCTCATCCCCGCGCCGGCCCTCATCGTCGCCGACGAACCCACGAGCGCGCTGGACGTCACCATCCAGAAGCGCATCCTCGACCTCTTGACGCAGCTGCAGACCGAGCGCGGCATCGGCCTGCTCCTGATCACCCACGACCTCGCCGTCGCGGGGGAGCGGACCGACCGCATCGTCGTCCTGAAGGACGGGAAGGTCCAGGATGCGGGCGCCACCGCGGACGTGTTCGCCCGGCCCGGCTCGGAGTACACCCTCCGCCTCCAGAACGACGCGCCCGCGCTCAACCCGGATCGGTACCGTGCGGTGCGCGCGACGCGGCAGGTGGTCGCCGGGACGCCGCCCAAGATCGAGGTCTCGGGGCTGACGAAGACGTTCTCCGGAGGCGGGGGCGTCAAGGCCCTCGATGATGTCTCGTTCTCGGTCGCAGCGGGCACCACCCACGCTCTCGTCGGCGAATCAGGATCGGGCAAGACGACGGCGCTGCGCACGCTCCTCGGCCTCGAGCATCCCGACGCGGGCACCTTGCTCGTCGACGGCGAATCGGTCGTGGGCCGCAGCGCGGACGCCGTACGCGGCATCCGTCGTCATCTCCAGCTCGTGTATCAGAACCCCTTCACCTCGCTGGATCCGTCGTGGCGCGTCGGTGCCATCGTGCGCGAGCCCCTCGACCGGTATCGCGTCGGGGCGCCCCGCGAGCGTGCGGCACGCGTGGCGGAGACGCTGGCGGCCGTCGGGCTCACCCGGGCGCACGCCGGACGCCGCCCCGCGGAGCTCTCGGGCGGCCAGCGTCAGCGCGTCGCCATCGCACGGGCGCTCGTGCTCGAGCCCGACGTGATCGTGCTCGACGAGCCCACGAGCGCGCTCGACGTGAGCGTGCAGGCCGACATCCTCGAGGTGCTGCTGAAGCTGCAGGTCGAGCGCGGACTCACGTACCTGTTCGTCTCGCACGACCTCGCGCTCGTGAGGCAGATCGCCGACACCGTCTCGGTGCTGCGCAGCGGCAGGGTCGTGGAGAGCGGCGCCGTCGAGCGCGTCTTCTCGGACCCGCAGGACGACTACACGAAGTCCCTCCTCTCGGCGATCCCCCGCCCCGAGGCCCGCCTGCCCATCGAACTCGCCCCCACGGCGTGAGAAACGGAGTACTCCCATGACCCTCGACACGCTTCCCGCTCTCGACCGCCGCACGAGCCTCGTGCGTGCCTTCACCGCTCCGAAGGGCTTCGGCGACCAGACGCTGCGGAACCGGCGGCCCGACGCGATCGAGCTGCTGGGCGGTATCCCCGATCCTGCGGTGCTGCCCGCCGCCGAGCTCGCCGAGGCGACGGCCCGCGTGCTCGGCGCGCCGGGACTGCCGGCGCTGCAGTACTCCCGCACCGAAGGCATCCCGGCGCTGCGCGAATGGATCGCGGCCCGTGAGGGCGTGCCGGTGTCGCGCATCGTCGTCACCAACGGCGGCTTCCACGGCCTCGCGCTCGCCATCCAGACCACTGTCGAGCGCGGCGATCTGGTCGCCGTCGACAACCCGATCTTCCCGCTGTTCCTGCGGGGGCTGGAGCTGTCGGACGCCCGCAGCCTGCCGGTGCGCGTGGGTGCTCACGGCATCGACACCGCCGCCCTCGAGAGGCTGCTCGAGGGCGGTGCGCGGCCGACCGCCCTGTACACCGTGCCCGACTTCCACAACCCCACGCAGGGATCGCTGCCGGTGGAGGGGCGCCGCGAGCTCGTGCGCCTCGCGGAGCACTACGGCTTCGTCGTGTTCGCCGACAACCCCTATCGGGAACTGCGGTTCTCCGGCGCCGGGCTGGACGAGGACCCGTTCAACCACTCGGATCGCGTCATTCACGTCAACACCTTCACCAAGACGCTCGGCCCGGGGCTGCGCCTCGGCTGGCTGGTGCTGCCCGAGTCGCTCGTGCCCGACGTCGTCGCGCTGCGCAGCCGTCAGGACTCCCACTCGTCGACGTTCGTGCAGGCCGTCGTCGCCGAGCTGCTGACATCCGATGCCGCGCTGTTCGACGCGACCCTCGGCCGGGCGCGCGCTCTCTACGCTTCACGGGCCCGCGCGCTCGCCGAGGCGATCGAGCGCGAGGCCCCCGGAGCGTTCGACGTCGAGGTGCCGGAGGGCGGCCTCTTCCTGTGGCCCCGCCTTCGGGACGACGCCATCGACGCCGACCGCCTCGCCGCCGACGCGAGCGCGGAGGGCGTCGAGTATCAGCGGGGTTCGTTCTTCCCCTCGGGGCCCGGGACGGATGCCGCACGCCACCTCCGTCTCGCGTTCGGCGACACCGGCGAGGGGCGCCTCGCCGAAGCCGCGGCCCGGCTCGCCCGCGCGCTGCAGCGGCAGGCTTCGTGACCGGCGGCGTCGAGGGCTGAGGGATCCGTCGGATGCTGAGCCGGGGCGAGGGATCACTGGGGCGTCTGAGCGCTGACCTCGCGGGCGGTGTCGGCGGGCGGGTTCTGCGCCCTGCTCAGGAGCACGAAGGGGACGGCCACGGCGGTGATCACGCCGCTCCAGACGAGTGAGGCGCCATAGCCGCCGACATCGGCCACGCGACCCAGCACGGGCTGCACGACGACACCGCCACCCGAACCCATGAGCGAATCGAAGGAGAGCACCGTCGCGCGCTGCTTCGACGGGATCATGTCGTTGAGGTAGGCGCGATGCACGGGGTCGTCGAGCGCGGAGGCGATGCCCCAGAGGGCGACGAGGACGACGGCGACCCAGAAGTTGCGCACCAGTCCGACGGCGATCAGCACCAGCGCACTGGTGAGGGTCGCCAGCAGGATCGTCGAGGTGCGCCGGCGGAAGAGCTTTCGCACCCACGGGGCGAGGGTGCCGCCGATGATGGCGGTCCCCGACACCAGTGCGGCGGCGAGGCCGGCGACGGTGTACGCCTCCTCGTCGCCCCACAGCTCCAGCAGGTACGGCTGCAGCGCATAGAACACGTAGATCCCGACGCCCGCCGTGAACGGGCTCGCGAGCATCAGCCAGCGCACGGGTGGGTCGCCGAGGCCGTAGCGAAGGGAGGCTCGCAACACGGTGCGGGTCGCGCGCAGCGGGCTCTCGCTCCGGTCGGGGGTGAAGCCCAGGTCCCGCATCAGCAGTGCGGCGACGATGAACATCAGCAGCAGGATGGCGCCCCGGAGCAGGAAGGGCACGCCGAGGTTAATCACCTGCGCGATGACGCCGCCGAGCACCGATCCCGACAGCATCGCGACCCCGCCCACGATCTGGGCCCGACCGAAGACCGTCTCGAGACTGCCCTGGTAGGAGGTCGCCTTCAAGGCGTCGACGAGCCATGCATCGACGGCACCCGAGAAGAACGTGAAACCGAGACCGAGCAGCACCGAGACGACCGCCCACGCCCAGAACGGCGACTGCCAGACCCACAGCATCCAGTACAGGACCGTCGTCACCGCCAGCGTGACCGTGCCGAGCAGGTACGACGCGCGGCGCCCCACGGTGTCGGCCACGACCCCCGTGGGGATCTCGAAGATGAGCATCCCGGCGCTGAAGAAGGCGTTCGCCGCGAAGGCCTCGAGGTTGGAGAGCCCGGCGTCGAGGAGGAACAGCGTGTTGACACCCCAGATCAGCGACGCCGCGAGCGTGTTGCCGAGCATGAGCGTGTAATACGTGCCTTGCACCCTGCGCGGAGTGGGCAGGGAGGGCGCGATGTTCGTCTTCGTGATGGCGACACCGCCTCTTTCCACCGGATTCGGACGACACCGCGACCGTATCCCTCACGCGCTCCGTCGGCTACCCCGACTTCGGTGTCAGGGGATGCGCATGCTACAGTTGTGAGTTCCCTACGGGGAACCGCGCGTTCACCTCTCTGCCTCATCGTGGAGACGCAGATCTGAACGTCCCATCCTCCCGCGGCTTCTGCACGCCGCCGCAAACGCCGCAGCGCTTCGCGCCAACGAACGAAATACACCACCATGCACTCCCACCTCCAGGCGCTCGCCTGGCGACAGGCAGACGACGACGTCTATGTCGCGACGCGCTCCGACGAATACGCTGGCTTCATCGATACGACACCGCGCGGCTTCCGCGCGCACGGACCCCGTGGTGAAGACCTCGGGCTCCATGCGACGCCGGATCTCGCGCGCGCGGCGGTCGCAGCATCCGTTCCCTCACCGTTGTCGACTCCGGCACCGGTCCCCGATCGTCCGCGCCGCATTCGTCGGCGCGGCACCCCCGGTCGCTCCGGCGGCCCGAAGAATAGGAAAGACACGATGGCCACTGGCACCGTGAAATGGTTCAACTCCGAGAAGGGCTACGGCTTCATCGCTCCCGATGACGGCTCGGCCGATCTCTTCGCACACTTCAGCGCGATCGCAGGCAGCGGTTTCAAGGAGCTCCGCGAAGACCAGAAGGTGGAATTCGACGCCGAGCAGGGCCCCAAGGGCATGCAGGCGGCGAACATCCGCCCGCTCTGACGCTCCCGCGTACGCAGCGCCCGTCCCGGCTCCGGCCTGGACGGGCGCTGTCGTTCACCTGAGGGTCACCCAGGAATGGGGGAGGTATTCCCCGCGGCACATGTGGGTCCACGTAGCCTGAGGTCAGCGATGGGCAACCGCCTCTGGCTTTCAACGGCCACAACGGTCCCCATCGGAACTGGTGCATCATCTCTTCCACCGCTCTCGAGTCCCGGCTCGGTCCCATCCGTCAGACGTACGCCGGCACGGACGAGTTCCCCCCGATGGCCCGCGCGTACACCGAGGTCTCGCAGGTCGTCCGCGAGACCGGTCTGCTCCGTCGGGCCGAATGGTTCTACGCCCTCGTCGGCGTCGGCCTTCTCCTGGGCTTCGGCGGTGTGGTCACCGGCTTCGTCCTGCTCGGCCAGACCTGGTACCAGCTGCTGATGGCCGGCGCGCTCGGCATCCTGTTCACGCAGGTCGCCTTCCTCGCGCACGAGGCGGCGCACAAGCAGATCCTCGCCTCGGGACCCGCGAACGACCGGCTCGCCCGCTTCCTCGCCGCCGGCATCGTGGGCATCAGCCTCTCCTGGTGGAACAACAAGCACAACCGCCACCACGCCAACCCCAATCGGGTGGGCAAGGACCCCGACATCGAGATCGACACGATCTCCTTTCTCGAGACGGATGCTGCGTCCGCAGGCCGACTGCGCGCTCTGGTGACACGCAAGCAGGGGTGGCTGTTCTTCCCGCTGCTCACGCTCGAGGGCGTGAACCTGCACGCGCACGCGTTCCGGCACCTGTTCTCGCGTGACGGTGCCAAGGACCGCTGGATCGAGCTCGCGCTGATCACGGCGCGCTTCGCGGTGATCTTGACGCCGGTGTTCCTCTTCCTTCCGCTCGGGATGGCATTCGCGTTCCTCGGCGTGCAGCTCGCGGTGTTCGGCGTGTACATGGGCGCCTCGTTCGCGCCGAACCACAAGGGCATGGCGATCATCGCCAAGGACGCGAAGCTCGACTTCTTCAGCAAGCAGGTGCGCACCTCCCGCAACATCAGCGGCGGCTGGTGGGCGACCATGCTCATGGGCGGGCTCAACTACCAGATCGAGCACCACCTGTTCCCGAACATGCCCCGCCCGCACCTGGCGCGTGCCCGCGAGATCGTGATGGATCAGTGCCGCCACCTCGGCGTGCCCTACACCGAGACCACCCTGTGGCGCTCGTACGGCATCGTCATCGCCTACCTGAACCGCGTCGGCCTCGCCGCGCGCGACCCGTTCGACTGCCCGATGGTCGGAGCCTTCCGCCGAGCCTGACGGCGGCGGCGGCCCGCCGCGGTCTCTGCGGCCGCGGCGGTAGACCTCGGTTTGCCAGCACGGCGAACGGGAGGCAGCGCAATTCCGAACGCAACTCGGGTGTCCGACGATGACGCTCGGTGACCCGGTTTGACGGCCGGATAGGTCGGGGGCTCCGGCGCTTCTACGCTCGCCGATGGGCCCCGGTAGGGTCCCCGCCCGGCGGCGCGATCGTCGCCGGGATCGTGCGGGACGAGGCGTTCCGCACGCACTCTCACGACTGAGCAGCACCCGACCTAAGGAGGCGACACCGTGAACAAGATCCGCACCGCGACAGCACTCACAACCCTGGGACTCGTGGCAGCGATGATGGCCGGCTGCGCCTCTGCGGCGGCATCCCCGAGCGAGTCCTCGGCCGGGGGCGACAGCCCGTCGGTGAGCGAGGTGCGGCTCGGGTACTTCGCGAATGTGACGCACGCGCCGGCGCTGGTCGGGCTCGAGGAGGGCCTGTTCGCCGACGCCCTCGGCGACGTGGACGTGACCACGCAGGTGTTCAACGCGGGACCGGCCGCGATCGAGGCGCTCTCGGCGGGCGCGATCGACGCGACCTACATCGGCCCGAACCCGTCGATCAACACGTTCATCCAGTCCGGCGGCGAGTCCGCCCGCATCGTCGCGGGAGCGGCGACCGGGGGTGCGGCGCTGGTGGTCCGCGACGGCATCGACGACCCGGCCGACCTGGCCGGCACCACCATCGCGACCCCGCAGCTGGGCAACACGCAGGACGTCGCCGCCCGGGTGTGGCTGGCCGACCAAGGGTATGAGACCGACACCTCCGGCGGCGGGGACGTGCAGATCACCCCGACGGAGAACGCGCAGACCCTCACCCTGTTCCAGGACGGGCAGCTGGACGGCGCGTGGCTGCCGGAGCCGTGGGTGTCGCGGCTGATCGTGGACGCCGGCGCGCACGTGCTGCAGGACGAGGCCGACCTGTGGGAGGACGGGCAGTTCCCCACCACGGTGCTGCTGGTGCGCAAGGAGTTCCTCGACGAGCATCCCGACGTGGTCGCCGACCTGCTCGAAGGTCACGCCGCGGCGGTGCAGTGGATCGCCGACAACCCGGACCAGGCGCCCGCCGTGATCAACGGGGCGATCGAGGAGGAGACCGGCAAGCCGCTCGCCGACGCCGTCATCACCCGCGCGCTGGAGCACGTCAGCTTCTCCGTCGACCCGCACGCCGACACGTTCGAGACCCTGGTCGCCAACGGCATCGAAGCGGGCACCCAGAAGGACGGCTCCATCGACGGCCTGTTCGACCTCACCCTCCTCAACAAGCAGCTCGAAGCCGCCGGGCAAGAACCCATCTCCGCCGCAGGACTCGGCGAGGACTGAACATGAGCACCACACCCGTCAACGCATCGGCGCCCGCCTCCGCGGGTACGACCAAGCCGCTCGCCCCGAGCTTCGACAGCGTCACGCCGGTGCCCGTCGCGGCGCCCGCTCCCGCCCCCGCGGTGCGGATCGATTCCGTCTCCAAGCGCTTCGGCGCGGGCCCGATCGTGCTCGAGGACGTCTCGCTCGACATCGCCCCGGGCGAGTTCGTGTGCCTGCTGGGCGCCTCGGGCTGCGGCAAGTCGACGCTGCTGAACCTCATCGCCGGCCTCGACAAGCCCAGCGCGGGTCGCATCGAGACCCCCGCCGAGGGCTCGGCCGTGATGTTCCAGGAGTCGGCGCTCATGCCGTGGCTCACGGCCCGCAAGAACGTCGAGCTCGCGCTGCGCCTGCGCGGCGTCCCCCGCGGCGAGCGCCGCGAGAAGGCCCTGGCCCTCCTCGACACCGTGAACCTGGCGGATGCCGCGGAGAAGCGCCCGCACGAGCTCTCGGGCGGCATGCGCCAGCGCGTGGCTCTCGCCCGCGCGCTCGCGCAGGACCGGCCCGTGCTGCTGATGGACGAGCCGTTCGCCGCGCTCGACGCCATCACACGCGACCTCCTCCACGAGGAGCTCGAGCGCGTGTGGCGCGCCACCGGCCGCACCATCGTGTTCGTCACGCACAACGTGCGCGAGGCCGCGCGCCTCGGTCAGCGCGTCGTGCTGATGGGCAGCCGCCCCGGCCGGATCGTCCAGGAGTGGAAGATCGGCAAGACCACGGGCCGCCGCATCGAGTCGCCCGAGGTCGCCGCCCTCTCGGTGGAGATCACCGAGCAGCTGCGGAAGGAGATCCGCCGCAATGCCGCATGACACCCAGACCTCCACCCGGTCGTTGAACGAGCGAGAAACGAGCGAGGGAGACGACCTGCGTTCCCTCGAGGCCGGCCTCGACAAGCTCCAGACCGACGCCGAGCGCGGCCCGAGCCGCTGGCGCCGCATCACCGCGAGCGTCGTGCCGCCGATCGTCTTCCTGGTCCTGCTCATCGTCGCCTGGCAGCTCTACGTCGTGATCGCCGATCCGCGGCCGGACAAGGTCCCGAGCCCCGTCGATGTGTGGAACGCCCTCGGACTCGCGTGGGACACCGGGCGCCTCCAGGAGGCCGTGGCGACGAGCCTCGAACGCGGCATCGCGGGCTTCATCATCGCGATCCTGGTCGGCACGCCCATCGGCCTGCTGCTGGCCGAGGTGCGGCCCATCCGCCGCGCCGTCGGCCCGATCATCTCGGGCCTCCAGGTGCTGCCGTCGGTCGCCTGGGTGCCCGCCGCCATCATCTGGTTCGGCCTGTCGGACGCGACCGTCTACTTCGTCATCCTCATGGGCGCCATCCCGTCCATCGTCAACGGCCTCATCGCCGGCATCGACCAGGTGCCGCCGCAGCTGCGCCGCGTCGGCACCGTGCTCGGCGCCTCGCGCTGGCAGCTGGCAACCTCGGTCATCCTCCCGGCCGCGCTGCCCGGCTACCTCGCCGGACTCAAGCAGGGCTGGGCGTTCTCGTGGCGCTCGCTCATGGCGGCCGAGATCATCGCGACCGGCGGCTCGATCGGGTTCGGCCTGGGCTCGATGCTCGACCAGTCGCGCGAGCTCGCCGACATGGCGGGCGTCCTCGCCACGATCATCCTCATCCTGGCCATCGGCATCCTCATCGAGCTCGTCTTCTTCGGGCCTCTGGAGCGACGGATGCTGAAGCGCCGCGGCCTGCTCATCACCGGGGGCGCCCGATGACCGGCAAGGTGTGGCTCGTCGGGGCCGGACCGGGTGACGCAGGCCTCCTCACCGTGAAGGGCCTGCGTGCCCTGGAGGCGGCCGACGTGATCGTCGCCGACCGGCTCGGCGCGCGCGCCGTGCTCGACGGCCTCGCGGCCGACGGGGTCGAGCTGCGTGCCGAGGTCGTCGACGTGGGCAAGCGCCCCGGCCACCACGCGGTGCCGCAGGACGCGATCAACGCGCTGCTCGTGCACCTCGGCCAGGAGGGCAAGACCGTCGTCCGGCTCAAGGGCGGCGACCCGTACGTCTTCGGCCGCGGCGGCGAGGAGCTGCACGCCTGCCAGGAGGCGGGCGTGGCCGTCGAGGTCGTGCCGGGCATCACGAGCGCCATCTCAGTGCCCGCGATCGCCGGCATCCCGCTCACGCATCGCGGTGTCGCGACGGCCTTCACGGTCGCGACCGCCCACGACCAGATCGAGGCACTGAGCGGCGGCCGCGACCACACGGTCGTGCTGCTCATGGGCATCGGCACCCTCGCGAACTCCGCGATCACGCTGGCCCGCGGCGAGCGCGGCGCGGACTGCCCGGTCGCGGTCGTGGAGGACGGGTACGGACCCCGCCAGCGCGTCACGGTCGGCACGCTCTCGACCATCGCGCACCAGGCCGCGGAACGAGGCATCCGTTCCCCCGCCGTCGTGGTCGTCGGCGACGTCGTGCGGCTCAGCCCGTACGCGCCCGCCGAACTCGCGACCCTCGATCTCTCCCAGTACGACCCCCTCACCCCGCCGCGGCGCGCCTGACCGGCCGCCCCCGCGCTCTCTCCGCCTGACCCGAAAGAACCACAGTGACTTCTTCGAGCCTCCAGAACCTCCGCGTCGCGATCGTCGGCGCGGGTCCCGCCGGCATCTACGCGGGAAACATCCTCACCAACTCGGTGGTCGACGCGGGCGGCACCGTCGCGATCGACCTGTTCGAGTCGCTTCCCGCGCCCTACGGCCTCATCCGCTACGGCGTCGCGCCCGACCACCCCCGCATCAAGGGCATCGTGAATTCGCTGCACGAGATGCTGGATGCCGGCACCACCCGGTTCATCGGCAACGTCGAGGTCGGCCGCGACATCTCGATCGACGAGCTGCAGGAGCGCTACGACGCCGTGATCCTCGCCACCGGCGCGATCCGCGACGCCGCGCTCGACATCCCCGGCATCGACCTGCCCGGCTCGTACGGCGCCGCCGACTTCGTGGCGTGGTTCGACGGCCACCCCGACGTGCCCACCGAGTGGACGCTCGACCAGC
>DATEOM010000001.1:0-15179 GCA_035274105.1 Microbacterium sp. | reverse complement strand
GGCCGCGCCGGCGCCCGACGATCACCACGTGGGCGCCCTCCGCGGCGAACCGCTCCGCGATGGCCGCACCGATGCCGGTGCCGCCTCCGGTGACGACGACGACCTGGCCGTCCACGCTCGATCCGCTGTATGGCATGTCGTTCTCCAGGTTTCTCGTGGGGGGCGCGTGCGCCGATGTCGAGGGGCCGTGGATTCCCCTCCACGGCCCCTCAGGCCGACCCGGGAGTCAATCGGGTCGACTGCTGTGCGTCAGCGGCTGATGACCTTCGGCGCGGCGACGGCCTTGAGGCCCGCGACGCCGAACTCCTGGCCGTAGCCGGACTGCTTGGTTCCACCGAACGGCACCACCGGGTTCAGGGCGCCGTGCTGGTTGATCCAGACCGTGCCCGCCTGCACCCGCTTGGCGACCTCGACGGCGGCGTCGACATCGCTCGACCACACCGAGGCGCCCAGGCCCTGCTCAGACGCATTGGCACGGCGCACCGCGTCGTCCACGTCGCTGTACTTGATGACCGGGATGGCGGGACCGAACTGCTCCTCGTCCACCAGGCGGGCGCCGTCGTCGATGTCCGCCACGACCGTCGTGCGATAGAAGAGCGGGCCGAGATCCTCGGCCGGCGCGCCGCCGGCGACGATGCGCGCACCGCGCTCACGGGCGTCGTCGACGAGGTCCTTGACGATGTCGAACTGGCCCTGGTTCTGCAGCGGCCCGAGGACGTTGCCCTCGTCGAGACCGCGACCCATCGGCATGGCCTGCGCCATGCCTGCGAGCGTGTCCACGACCTGGTCGTACACCGACTCGTGCACGTAGAGGCGCTTGAGGGCGGCGCACGTCTGGCCGGTGTTGATGAAGCAGCCCCAGAACAGGTTCTCGGCGATCGCCGAGACATCCGTGCCCGGAAGCACGATGCCCGGGTCGTTCCCGCCGAGCTCGAGCGTCAGGCGCGCGAGGTTGCGGGCGGACGACTCGACGATGCGGCGGCCGGCCTCCGTCGACCCGGTGAACATGATCTTGTCGAAGCCGGGGTGCGAAGCCATGACCGCACCGACCTCGCGGTTGCCCGAGATCACCGTCAGCACGCCCTCGGGCAGGTGACGGTTGAAGATCTCGGCGAGCGCGAGCACCGACAGCGGCGTGTAGCTGCTGGGCTTGGCGACGACCGTGTTCCCCATGCGCAGCGACGGTGCGATCTGCCACACCGTGATCATCATCGGCCAGTTCCACGGGCCGATCGCACCCACGACGCCGAGGGCGTCATAGTGCACCTCGGCACGCGCCGGGCCGTCCTCGAAGACGACCTCGGGCTCGAGGACCGTGTCGGCGGCGTTGCGCGTCCACGCGGCGCACGCCCCCACCTCGAAGCGGGCGTTGGGGCCGTCGAGCGGCTTGCCCTGCTCGCGGGAGAGGATCTGCGCGAGCTCCTCGAGGTTCGCCTCGAGGTCGTCGGCGATCGCGTTCAGGATGCGCGAGCGCTCCGCGTGGCCCAGCGCGTTCCACGCCGGCTGAGCGGCTCGCGCCGCGGCGATGGCCTTCTCGAGATCGTCGACGGTGTGCACGGGCACCGAGCCGATCGTCTCGCGGGTGGCAGCATCCGGAATCGCCCGCCCCTCGCTCTCGGGAACGGTGATCGCTTCGAGGATCGTCGTGGTGGTGGTCATGGGAACTCCTTTGGTCAGACCGAGCGGCTTCGCCGCGTCACTCGGCGGGGTAGGGCGCGTCGCCCAGAATCGTGAACTGGCTGTCGAACGGGATGTGCACCGTGTCGAGCGTCGGCCCGTCCCAGCAGAACATGCGGCCGACCGAGCGCTTGTTGGTGAGGTCGATCGTCACGATCGACTCGACCGGCATGACGGACTCGCTCCAGTGGAGGAGCACGATGCCCTCGGCGAGCTCGAACACCTGCACGGGGTCGGCGCACGCGAGGCCGACCTCTGCTCCGCGGACGCAGTGCCACACGAACGTGCCGGCGTTGAGGTACAGGTGCTCGTAGTGCTCGGTCGGGCTGTAGCGGTAGTAGATCCGCTTGCCGACGAGCTCGCTGGTGTGGGGTCGGGGCTCGATCTCGCCCGTTCCGGCGACCCGGCCCGACAGGATGTCGGTCTTCATACGCACGCGGCCCTCGCGGTCCACGAACGAAGAGTCGGCCACGGTCACGCGCCCGTCCGAGATGTCGATCACCATCGACACATCGCTGGAGTGGATGCCCTCGCCCTTGATGAAGTCGACGAAGAAGATCCCGGGGCGGACCTCCACGGCGCGGTAGGGGTGGGTTCCGGCGAGGCCCGTGCCGTCGCCTTCGACGATCTCCCACGTGATCTTGCCGTCCTCGAACGTGTGGCGGATCGTCCACCCGTTCTCGAACGTCACGTCCAGTGGCGTGCCCTCGAGCTTCTCGCTGGCGGGGAGGCTCGGCTCGCCGAAGCCTTCCAGCATGGCGGTGACGTCCGGCCACTCCTCGGTCGGGACGAATCCCTGCTCGGTGGGGGCGAGTTGGGCGTGAGTGCTCGACATGTTGTTCCTTTCGGTCGAAGCGTGGGGTGGTCAGTTGCCGGCGCCGACGACGGTCTCGAAGTCGACGTTCTTCTTGAACACGGGCAGCAGCGCGCCGAGGGCGAACGCCAGTGGTATCGACCAGAGCAGGGCGCGAGCCACCACTCCGTCGTCGAAGAGCAGCGCGTTGTAGTTGAGGATCGAGATGATCAGCACGCCGACCATGAGGATCACCGCGGCGAACGGCGCGACGCGGGTCGTCCAGAAGCCGCGCTCGAGCTTCTCCCGGATGAAGAAGACGACGATGGCGACGGACGCGAACGCCATCATCACGACGAAGCCGATGGTGCCGAGCGCCACGAACCAGGCGTAGACGACGGTGATCGGGTCGGCGCCGGACCACAGGAAGGCCATGAGGATGACGGCGACGATCACACCGTTGACGAGTGCGGCACGGGCCGGTGCCTGCGAGCGCTTCGTCACGTGGGCGAGCGACCGGGGCAGCGCGCGGGCGCGGGCGAGGGCATACATGTAGCGGGCGAACATGTTCTGCACGCCGATGAGCATGGCGAGGAAGCTGGAGACGACCAGGACCTGCATCAGCACGTCCAGCCAGGGGCCGACGAACTCCCGCGAAACGGCGAAGATGACGCCCGCGAGGTCGTTGGCGGCGGCTTCCTGGATGTTGTCCGGTCCGACGGCGACGCTGACGGCCCACGTGGCGAGCGTGTAGAAGACGCCCACGAAGATGATGACGGCGAACAGCGCGCGCGGGATGGTGCGCCGCGGCTCGCGGGCCTCCTCGCTGAACACGGTGGTGGCCTCGAAGGTCGTGAAGCACGCGAAGACGAAGAGGATCGCGACGCCGATGCCGGGCTGGAACAGCCCTGAGGGCGCGAAGCTCACGAGGGAGAGATCCTTGCCGGCCGAGTTGGCGAACACGCCGATGATGAGCGCGGCGACCGCGATGATCTCGAGGATCAGCAGCACGCCGAGGATGCGGAGGTTCAGGTCGACGCCGAACATCGTCAGGGCGGTGGTGATGATCAGGAAGCCGAGGACCCAGACCCACACGGGCAGGTCGATGCCGAAGAACGTGGCGACCAGCTGCTGCGCGAAGACACCGAACTGCGACCACAGTCCGACCTGCAGGGCGATGTACGTGATGACGACGATGCCCGCGGCACCCGTGGCCGCATGCTTCCCGAGCCCGCGGGCGATGTAGGCGACGAACCCGCCGGCGCTGACGACGTGGCGGCTCATCTTCAGGTAGCCGATCGCGAAGACGGCGATGACGGCCGCGACCAGGACGTAGATGAGGGGGACGACGGGGCCCATGATCGAGAAGATCACCGGGCTCGCCCCTACGAAGGCGGCCATGGGCGCCGCGGCGGAGATGACGAAGAACGCCACTCCGATGAAGCCCAGACTGTTGGCCTTGAGGTTCGTCTGTCCCATCTGCGGGGCAGCCATGGAGTGTTCGGTCGCGTTGCTCACGGGGTCCTCCCTTGGACCATGTCGGGTGTTGCACGGATGCGCACTTCGGGCGGCGCGCCTGGGCGTGGAGCTGGGCGTTGCGGGTTTGGAGCATCACTAAGCAAATGCTTAGCGAGCAATGTACGCATGTTCGCGCCGTACGTCAATACCCCTTCTGGTGGCGATCGTGGGCAAGGCGTCGCTGCTGCGGCGTGCATATGCTGGGCGCATGACGCGCAACGCCAGAGCACTCAACTACGGCGAGGGCAGAGAAGCCCTTCTCCGTGCGACAGTCCATGTCGTTGCCCAGAAGGGCCTCCGCGGTCTCACCTTCCGCGCCGTCGCCGAGGAGGCCGGCGTCAACAACACCCTGATCGCCCACCACTTCGGCAATCGCGAGAAGCTCCTCGCGGCCGCACTGGAATGGACGGCGGATCGGTCGATCGGTGCGGCGGATCTGTCGGAGTACGCCACCGACGCCGATGCGTTCCGGGCGGCCCTCGTGGCGAACGTGCTCTCCGAGCCGGACGTCGAGACCTTCCAGTTCGAGATGATCCTCGAATCCAGCCGGCGACCGGAACTGCAGCCCGCGGTGCGCGCGCTCTACCGGCGCTACGTCGAAGCCCTCGCGTCCGGTCGCGAGGCCCTCGGGGCCCCGAGCACCCCGGCCCTCGACCTGGCCCTGTTCGCCGCACTCGACGGGCTCATGCTGCAGTACCTGAGCCGGTCGATCACCGCGGACGAGCTCGAAGCGGCCGTGATCGCGCTGGGAGTCGCGGTCGGCAATTCCACCGAGCGCATCTCCGCGGAGTGATCGACGGATGCTGCAGCAAGAGGCTTGCGCCAAGAACTAAGCATTTGCTTTAATCTCTCCACGGCGCAATGCGGCGCCCTGAGCTGAGGAGAGCGCATGGACCTCGATGCCATGGCCGACGAGTACGACGTCATCGTCGTCGGGGCGGGATTCGCCGGCCTCACCGCCGCCCGGGAGCTCTCCCGCTCCGGCAAGCGGGTGGTGGTGCTGGAGGCACGGGACCGCATCGGCGGCCGCACCTGGCTGGACGAGCGACTGGGACTCCCCCTCGAGCTCGGCGGCACGTGGGTCCACTGGACCCAGCCGCACGTCTGGGCGGAATTGCGTCGTTACGGCCTGGACCTCGCTCCCAGCCCCGTGCCGCAGCACGCCTATTGGTGGAATGGGCTGCGAGCAGCGGCGGGTTCTCCCGACGAACTGCTCGAGATCCTCGACGTGCCGAATCAGCTGCTCACGGCGCGGTCGCGCGAGGTCTTCCCGGAGCCGTACGCTCCCCTGCGCTCGGAGACGGCGGGGGCGCTCGACGGCGTGTCGCTGCTGGACGAGATCGATCTTCTGCCGATCACCGTCGAGCAGCGCTCGCTCCTCCGCTCGTTCTGGACCCTGAACTTCAACGGGCGCATCGAGGATGCCGCCTACACCCAGGCCCTCCGCTGGGCGGCGCTCGCCAACGGCGACTGGCGCGTGATGTTCGAGACCTGCGCCACCTACAAGATCGCCGGCGGAACCCGAGCACTCGCGGACGCCATGCGTCGCGATGTCGATGCCGAGTTCGTGTTCGGCGCCGACGTGCGCCGGATCGAGCGGGACGGCGAGCGCGTGCAGGTCGTCACGGCAGACGGCGCGACCCGGACCGCGGCCGACGTCGTGATCACGATCCCGCTGCACGCGCTGCACCGGGTCTCGTTCACCCCGGAACTGCCGGCCGAGGTGTCGGCCGCCGCGGAGCACGGCCAGCTCGGGCTCGGCACGAAGATCTGGTTCACGATCGAGGGCGAGCATCCTGCCTTCGTCGCACTCGGCGCCGACGACTGGCCGCTGAACTTCTTCCAGTCCGAGTACGTGAAGGACGGCCGCACGTTCGTGATCGGGTTCGGACCCGACGCCCGGGCGATCGACCCGAGCGACACCGACGCGATCCAGGAACTCCTCCGCCGCCTCGTGCCCGACGCGCGCGTCGTCGCCTCCGCCGCGCACGACTGGGTCGCCGACGAGTTCGCGCAGGAGACGTGGCCGATGCATCGCATCGGATTCCTGTCGTCGTCGCTCGCGCTGCTGCAGCAGCCGCTCGACGGCGTGCTGCTGGCCGGCTCCGACGTCGCGGACGGCTGGGGCGGATTCATCGACGGCGCCATCGACAGCGGCCTGAAGGCCGCGCACGCCATCCTCACCAAGCGCGTCCCCGTCCGCGCCTGACGGGGGCACGCCCCGTCGCCGTTCGAGGACGGGTGATGGATGCCGCGACCCCTGGTCGAACCGGACAGCCGGTTTTTCGGACGAACGTCGGAAAGTAGGCGTAGGGTCGAAGGGATACGAAGATGTGACGCCTCTGGCGCCCGACGGTCGTGACGACCGGTTCATGAGGAAAGAGTCAGCTATGCCCATCACCGCCCGCGCCGCCGTACTGGACGGCGTCGACGCCCCCTTCCGGTTCGCGGACGTGGTCCTCGACGACATCCGCCCGGACGAGGTGCTCGTCAAGATCACGGCCACCGGCCTGTGCCACACCGACCTCGCCGTGCAGCACGGTCACATCCCCGGCGCGTTCCCCTTCGTCCTCGGTCACGAGGGCGCCGGCGTCGTCGAGCAGGTCGGCAGCAGCGTGACGGGCTTCGCGGTCGGCGATCACGTCGCCGCGTCCTTCGCGTCGTGCGGGCACTGCACGAACTGCCTCACCGGCGCCGAGGCGTACTGCCTGAACTTCTTCCCCCTGAACATCTTCGGCATCCGCGAAGACGGCTCGGTCACGCTGGCCTCGCCCGACGGCAGCCCGATCCACGGCAGCTTCTTCGGCCAGTCCTCGTTCGCCACCCACGCCATCGTCTCCGCCCGCAACCTGGTGAAGATCCCGGAGGGCGTCCCCCTCGACATCGTCGGACCGCTGGGCTGCGGCATCCAGACCGGCGCCGGCACCGTGCTCAACTCGCTCGATGTCCCGGCCGGGTCGAGCATCGTGGTGGCGGGAACGGGCGCCGTGGGGCTCTCGGCGATCATGGCCGCCAAGGTCGCGCAGGCGACGACCATCATCGCGGTGGACGTCCTGCCCGAGCGTCTCGAGCAGGCGATCGAGCTCGGCGCGACCCACGCCATCAACGGCAAGACCGAAGACGTCGTCGCCCGCATCCGCGAGATCACCGGCGGAGCGGGCGCGTCCTACGCCGTCGACACCACCGCCGTCCCCGCCGTCGTCGAGAACCTCGTCAACGCCACCACCTTCGGCGCGAAGATCGCGCTCGTCGGCGTGCCGAAGCCCGGCGCCAAGATCGACCTCGGCCTCGTCTCGGGCGCCGGCAAGACGCTCGTCGGCGCCATCGAGGGCGACTCGGTGCCGCAGGTCTTCATCCCGCAGCTGCTGGCGCTGCACGCCGCGGGCCAGTTCCCCTTCGACCGGCTGATCACGCGCTACCCGTTCGATCAGATCGAGCAGGCGATCGCCGACACCCAGAGCGGGGTCGCCGTCAAGGCCGTGCTCACGATGTGATGACGCCTCGCGCCGCGGATCCACGCACCATCCGCACCGTCGCAGCGCTTCGAGCTGCGCTGGCGGAGCTCGTCGCCGACACTCCCGTCGACGACGTGACCGTCACGCAGCTGTGCGCTGCGGCGGGCATCCCCCGCACCACCTACTACAGCCACTTCGGATCGGTGCCGGAACTGCTCGTCTCGACCCTGGTCGAGGCGGTGCACGACGTCATCGCCGTGAACGAGCCCCAGGCCGACATCGAGGCGACCGCGTCGCTGTTCCTCGACCGCTTCACCGACGCGCTCGAGCTCATCCGCCGTGAGCGGGCGATGTTCCGGGCCGCCTTCGCGTCGTCTCGCGCGGGACTGCTCGTGCGCGAGCTCGACGCGATGCTCGCCCGGCGGGTCGAGATCGCGTTCGCGATCTGGGAAGAGCTGGGCATCGTCGACGGCACCGACCGCCGCATCGCCGTGCCCTTCCTCGCCGGCGCGCTGACGGCGGTGCTGCACGCGTGGGCACGGTCGGATGACACGGATGCTGCGGCCTGGACCGCTGCGACGACCTCAGAGATGCCGGCGTGGTGGCCCCGGCCGGGCTCGTAGGACTCAGTCGCGCGAGAACACTCGCTCGCCGGCGAACCAGGTCTCCCGCACGACGGTGCCGCCGAGGCTCTCCACGGCGACGTCGAACGGGTCGCGATCGAGCACGACGAAGTCGGCCGAGTTGCCCACGCGGATCCGTCCCGTCACATCCCCGAACCCGATCGCGTCCGCCGCGTCCGAGGTGATGGCGCGGATCGCCTCCGCTCTCGTGAGCGCCTGGTCGGGGGCGAGACTGCCCGGGAACTCCCCGGTCGGATCGGTCCGGGTCACGAGGCCGGCGACGGCGTGCCAGAGGTTCGGTGACGGTGAGACCGGCCAGTCCGTGCCGACCGCGATCCGCGCGCCGGCGTCTCGCAGCTCTCGGTTCGGCTGGATGCGCCCGAATGTCGTCGCGGGCAGGCAGGCGTGCAGGACGGAGGCGATCACCCCGGGGAACCACAGGAACGGGGAGATCTCCGCCGTGACACCGAGCCGGGCGACGCGCGGGATGTCCGACTTCTGGACGAACTGTCCGTGCGCGATCTGCACGCGGACGTCGAGCCCCTCCGCACGGACCGTCTCGGTCGCGTCGAGGAGCAGGCGCACGCTGGCGTCTCCGGTGCAGTGGACCTTGACGCCCAGCCCGAGACCGTGCGCCGACCGCAGCCAGCCCTCGACCTCTTCGCGGGTCATGGTGGTCTCGCCGCGCTCCTCCCCCTCGTCGTCCGCACCCGGCAGGTAGGGCTCGACGAATGCGGCGGTCCGCGCCGGGGGAACGCCGTCCAGGAAGATCTTGCTCCAGATCGGGCGGTGGTGGCCGGTCGCGTACGCCGCGCCGTGCGGCAGCAGATCGTGGCCGACCTGGCTGTTGGCGAAGATCGGGTCGTTGATGAGCAGGCTGGTCGCCACCCAGGCGTGCAGCTGCCCGGTGTCGTCGAGCTGCTTGAGCGCGCGCAGCATGTCGATGCCGGCCGCCGCGTCCTGGAACGCGACCACGCCGTGCTCGGCGAGCATGTCCACGCCGCGCGCGGAGCACCGGACGTGATGAGCGAGGTCACTGGGCGCGTCGGCGGCACGGGCGCGCTCGACCGGCGCCGAGGCCGACTCCAGGAGCAGCCCCGTGGGCTTTCCGTCCGGATCGCGCACGATGGTGCCGCCCTCCGGATCGGGGGCGTCGAGGATGCCGGCCGCGCGCAGTGCGGCGGTGTTGGCCCACTTGTTGTGATGGCTGTCGTCGGTCAGGACCACCGGACGGTCGCCGGTCGCGGCATCCAGCAGTCGCAACGGTTCCGCGGTGCCGAGCTCGTCGACGAGATGCGAGCCCCACAGCCCGCCGACCACCCAGGCTCCCTCGGGCAGATCGTCCTGATACGCCGCGGCGGCGGCGACGATCTCGGCGACCGACGCCGTCGGCGGGAAGCGCAGCTGGAAGAGGTCCTCGGCGCCGGCGACGGCGTGGTGGTTGTGCGCATCGACGAGTCCGGGGAGGATGACTCCGCCGGCGGGCCTGATCACCTCGGCACCGGCCCCGACCGCGGCGAGCGCGTCGTCAGCCGAGCCGACGAAGACGATCCGCCCGTTGCTCATCGCGAACGCCTCGGCGACCGGCATCCTGTCGTCCATCGTGTGCACCACGCCGACGACCACCGTGCTGCGGGAGTCAGGCATCCGTGCCCTGGCCTCTGCGATAGACGCTCTTGCCGCCGACGAAGGTCTCGACCACCTGGGCGCCGCCGATCTCGTCCTCGTCGACGCCGAACAGGTCGCGGTCGAGGATCACGAGGTCCGCACGTTTGCCCGCGCTCAGCGTGCCGCGGTCGGCGGCGCGGCCGACCGCCTCGGCCCCCACGCGCGTGACCGCCTCGAGCGCCTGCTGCCGGCTGATCGGATACGTCCCGTGCTGGATCGCCCCCTGGACGCCGGGCAGCAGGTTGGGGTCCGGCGTGATGATCCAGTCGCTGCCGATGGTCATGCGGGCGCCGTGATCGAGCATGCGCTGGAAGTGGAAGGCGGCGCCCAGCCCGTACTCCGGCACATGCCACAGGGCGGGGGACATCTCGGCGGTCACGTCGAGCGCGGCGAACCGCGGGAAGTCCGTGTCGGAGACGAAGCCGGCGTGGGCCACCTCGTGCACCACGCCGGGTCCGTTCGCTGCGCGGACCTGCTCGATCGCGTCGAGGCACACCCGCACCGCGCCGTCGCCCGCGCAGTGGATCTTCACGGAGCGGCCCTCGGCGTCGAACCGCGAGACGACGCGTGCCAGCTCCTGCTGCGGGACGAGCAGCCAGCTCTCGTCGACGCGGCCGTCGGCATCCAGTGTCGAATGCGTCGAATGGGGCGGCAGGGGGGCGCCGTCGATCCAGATCTTGACGAAACCCGGGTCGACGTAGCGCGACGCCCAGCGCGAGTGGTCGGCGAGAAGCTCGTCCAGGCGCTCGCCGCTGGCCATGCCGAAGCCCTCCGCGCGCCACACCAGGTGCGCTGCGACGTGCAGGTCCAGCTCATCGGCGGCGTCCAGGGCCGCGTAGGCGCGGAGCGCCTGCTCGGACGCCGACGCCTCCTGCACCGACGTGATGCCGAACCGGTGGCACATCGCCACCGCCCAGCGGACGGCGTCCAGGTACTCGTCGTCGGGGCGGTCGGGGATCTGCCGGAGCACCTTCCAGGATGCCTCCTCCACCAGTTCGCCCGTGAGCCGCCCGTGCTCGTCACGCACGTACACGCCGCCATGGCCGAACTCGTCGCCGTCCTCGATGCCCGCGAGCTCGAGCGCCCGCGAGTTCGCCACGCCATGGTGGATCGAGTAGTCGTAGAGGTACACCGGGTCGTCGGGATAGGCCTCGTCGAGGTGCGTCCGCGTCAGCGCCGGCTCGCCGGTGATCGCCGGAGGGAACACCTCGCCGCCGACGTGCCAGCTGCAGGTGTCGCCCCCGACGTGAGGGCTGTGAGCCTGGAGCGCCGCCACGATCTGCGCGGGACCGGCATGCGCCGGCAGGCGCGTCTCGTACAGGTACTTCAATCCGCTGAACAGCAGATGCGTGTGGGCGTCGTGCATGCCCGGCATCAGCATCCGTCCGGACAGATCCACGATCTCGGCATCGGCGCCGGCGATGCTCGCCGCCTCCTCCGCCGATCCGGAGAAGACGATCTCGCCGCCGTCGACGACGATCGCCTCCACGAACGGACGTTCCGTCTCCGCGGTGAAGATGCGGCCGTTCCGGAAGAGCGTGGTCACTGTGTCTCCTTCGTCGATGTGGTGTCGCGTGGGCTCATCGCTGGGTTCATGCCTGGGGTACGGGCTCCTCGGCCCTCTCCTGGACGGTCCGTGCTCGCCAGGCGCGTCGCACGGCCTGCTGGATCGAGCGGTCGAGCGCGACGGCGAGCACCAGCGTGAGGCCGATGAGCACCGTCTGCACGAATGCCGAGACACCGGCGATCACGAGCCCGTTCTTGAGCACGCCGAAGAACAGCAGTCCCGAGATGACGCCGCTGATGCGGCCGACGCCCCCCTCGAACGCGACGCCGCCGAGAAGCACGACGGTCAGCGCGCTGAGCTCCATGCCCTGCCCCACCGTCGGGCTGACGGCGGTGAGCTTGGCCGCGAGCATCATCCCCGCGATCGCGGAGAGCACGCCGGTGACCACGAAAACGCCGAGACGCGTCCGGCGCACCCGCACGCCCATGAGGTGAGCGGCGCGGCTGTTGCCGCCGATCGCGAGGATCTGCTTGCCCTTGCTGGTGCGGTTGAGGATGTACCACGCGAGCGCGGTGGCCAGCACGAGGATGATGATCTGGATCGGGATGCCGGCGATCGCGAACGTGCCGAACGCCGTGAAGGCCTTCGGCAGCCCCGTGATGGTCGCGCCGCCCGTCAGCAGCAGCGCCAGGCCGCCCCAGACGCTCAAGAAGCCCAGCGTCACCACGAACGTGTTGAGGTTGAGGTAGGCGACGAGGAAGCCGTTGATGGCGCCGGCGATCACGCCGAAGGCGATGCCGGCCGCGAGGCCCAGCAGGGCGTTGCCGGTGGAGGTCATCACGAGTCCCGCGACGACCGCGCCGCACGAGGCGATCGCGCCGACGGACAGGTCGGCGCAGCCCATCATCACCACGAAGGCGACGGGGAGGGCGATCAGGCCGAGCTCGACGATCTGCGAGAGCACGGTGACGCCGTTGCCGATGCTGAGGAAGCGCGGGTTGATGATCGTGAAGATCGCGATGAGCACGATCAGGGCGGCGAGCACGCCGTTCTGCGCGAGCACCACCTTCACTTTGGTCGTGTCGAGCTTCATGGCTGGTTGACCTCATTCAGTGATTCGGGATGGGCGGCGCCGCCGGACGCCAGGGTCAAGAGGCTGTCGAGGAGGGCGTCGTCGGTGAGGGTGCTGCCGGCGTGCAGCTCGGCGGATCGCCCGCCGTACAGCACATAGGCGCGATCGCACATGCTGGTGATCTCGTCCGACTCGGCCGAGGCGACGATGACGGTGCTTCCGGCGTCGGCGAGCGCGCGGATCGCGCGGACGATGTCGGCCTTCGCGCCGACGTCGACGCCCTGCGTCGGCTGCGCCAGCAGCAGCACGCCGGGCTGCTCGGGGAACATCCATCGGGCGAGCAGGTGCTTCTGCCGGTTGCCGCCGCTGAACTCCGAGACGGGGACGTCGCCGGCCGGCCCGCGCACCTCCAGCCGTTCGCGGCTCTTCGCGTACAGCTCCGCGCCGGTGCCGCGCGTGATCCACCCCGCGGCTCCCAGCCGCGCGTACCACGGGAAGAGGACGTTGTCCTGGGCGGTGAAGGTGGACAGCAGTCCGTCCCGCTCCCGGTCCGCGGGCACGTAGAACACGCGCTTGCGGAGGGCGTGCCGGGGATCGGTCGGGGCGAAGTCGCGTCCGGCAAGCCGCTGCGCGCCGTCGGCGGGACGCAGCCCGTACAGCGACTCGAGCAGCCGGAACTGGTCGCTGGAGGCCATGCCGAACAGTCCGACCACTTCACCGCGCCGCGCGATCAGGCTTCGCCCGCCGTAGCCGACCTCCAGCTCGATGTCCTCGCTGTGGCGGGGCGTCAGCGTGGCGCGGACGGTGCCGGGTGCCAGTGCCTCCGACAGGTCCTCGACCTGCATGCCGGCGGCGGCCGCGTCCATGACGATGCGCCCCGTGTTCATCACGGTGATGCGCGTGCAGACGTCGAGGATGTCGGGGAGCCGGTGCGACACGTAGAAGACGACGGCGCCCGCGGCCGCGAAGGTGCGGATCAGCGCGTGCAGCGCGGTCGTCTCCTCGGCGCCGAGCGCGGCCGTCGGCTCGTCGAGGAAGAGGACCTTGATCTCGCCCTCCAGGACCCCTCGAGCGAGGTCGACGAGCTGACGCTCCCCCAGCGACAGCGTCGCGACGGGCAGATCGATCGCCAGGTCGGCACCCACCTGCGCCAGCGCCGCGCGCGCCTCGTCGGCGCGGGCGCGCCGAGAACCGGTGGGGCGGCGCCCGAGCTCGAGGTTGTCGAAGATGCTGAGATTGGGGACCAGCGCCGGCTCCTGGTGGACGACGGTCACCCCGATCCGCGCGATCTCGCGCGGGGTGCTGCCGACCCGGATCTCCTCACCGTCGATGCTGATCGTGCCGGCCGTCCAAGGGACGGCACCGGTGGCGACGTTGACGATGGTGGACTTGCCCGCACCGTTGTGCCCCAGCAGTCCGATGATCTCGCCGGGCACCGCGCTCATGGTGAACTGATCGACCGCGCGCGTCGCACCGAAGTCGACGGTGAGCGCGTCGAACGCGATGCGCGGCGATGCTGTCGTTGGCTCGGTCATGTCTCTCCTGACTGACGTTCCAGGCGGCGGGGACCGGGAACCGCCCGGTCCCCGCCGGGGCTCACTGGGAGATGAGGGATGCCGCGTTCTCGGCGTTCACCTCGGTGACCCCGAGTGTGACGTCCTCGACTTCTTCGCCCTCGGCCGCGGCGATGAGCATGTCGTACTCCGCGTCGACCAGGCTCTCGGGCGTCCAGACGAAGGCCTTCCGCCACATGTCGTTGCCGGAGGCGATCAGCTCGAACGCCTCGTCGTCGCCGTCGGTCGCGCTGACGTAGTAGGCGGGGTCGTCCGCGGCGACGCCCGAGTCGATCACGGCCTGCCGGGCGCCGAGGGTCATGTCGGCGCCGATGCCGAGCCAGACGGTCGTGTCGGGGTGGGCGACGAGCTGGGTCTGCGCGGCCTTGTAGCCGTCGTCGCGGCTCGACGCCTCGAGGGAGTCGATCACGACGTCGGCGCCGCTCGCCTCGAGGCCCTTCTCGATGCCCTCCTTCTGCGACCGGCCGAGGTCGGCGGTGGTGTCGGCGAGGATCGCCACCCGTACCTGCTCGCCGCCGGCGTTCTCCTTGATCCACTCGCCCGCCGCTTCTCCCACCTGGGAGCCGGCGTCGACGGTGTCGAGGATGAGCTGTGCGGTGACGCCCTCCCACTCGCCGGCGTAGCCGAGCACGGGGATGCCGGCCGCGGTCGCCTGCGCGGTGACCGGGACCATGGAGTCGGCCTGGACCGGGAATCCCATGATCGCCTTCACATCGCCCCGCTGCACCCAGGTCGTCCAGTCGTTGACCTGGGTCTGCAGGTCGAAGTTGGGGTTGTCGGTGAGGAAGGTGTAGCCCGCCTCCTCGATACGGGGCTGGAGCAGCTCGAGCTGCTGCTTCCAGATGTTGACATCCTGCGTCGGGAAGCTGAAGGCGATCGCGCCCTTGGATTCCCCGGACTCGCCGCCGCCGTCAGCGGTGCTGCTGCAGCCGGCGAGGATCATCGCGGCCGCCGCCGCGGTCGCGGCGGCGAGGAGGAGCTTGTTGCGCATGGTGGGTCTCTTCTCTTGGTGGGTGTGCTGGGACGCGGGGGTCAGTGGTCGGATTCGTAGACGAGCGCCGCCACGTCGACGGCGCTCGCGCCGCCGTCGACGGGGATGATCGCGCCGGTGAGATAGCCGGCATCGGGGGAGACGAGGAAGCGGACGACGCCGGCGATCTCCTCCGGGGTGCCGGCGCGACGCAGCGGGACCGTCGATGTGGCGAGGGCGTATGCGTCATCGACGGAGATCCCCCGCTGCTCGCTGAGGAGCGTGAGCGACTCTTCGGACATGTCGGTGCGTACGAGGCCCG